>CAINWE010000205.1 GCA_903854365.1 Oligoflexia bacterium | reverse complement strand
TGCTTCATCTCCGGTAGGAGCCGCAAGTGAAGTCGGGGCCGTTGGCTCGTCGACGAAGGTCGCGGCTGCGGGAGAACGGTCGGCTGTCAGGGGTGAAAAAAGCGTCGATACCGCTCATCCTACGCCAGGACTAGCAAAGCTCCAGGCTCATGAGCAGGCCGCCTTTGCGAAGCAAGTGGGTAAGGAACCTACTCATGACGAGCGATTAGCTCTCCAGAGTAAAACAGGCCTCTCCCCGGATAAACAGCAAGATCCTCAAGCAGTAGCTCAGCATCTCGAGCAAAATGCTGGGATGAAGTTACTTGGGTCAGACGGTAAGCCGAATCAGCAGCTGGTGAATCAAGCTACTGACAAACTAGCTGTCGAGCACGCAGCTGCAAATCAAGCAGCGAAAACGGGAGCAAGCCAAGCGCAAGCTGAAGGTGCCTCAGCGGCCAAAACGGCCGCCGGGGACGACGATGTACCCCAGGTTGCTGGGGCTACGGGTGCCCAGGCCCCCGGGGTGGGTGCACCAGCTCCCTCACAGGGTATGGACCTGGGTACAAAAATGATGCTGTTTTCTACTCTTGCTCCGATGGTGACGGGCTTGCCGGAGATGATCAAAGGCTTTAAGGATCTTGTCCACCCGACTCCGACTCCGCCAACGCCAAATCAAGTGATCATATCCAGGTAGACCTGACCCACTGGTAGTCCTTTTCTGGTCATCCCTCTAGAAGAGTTCAATCTGTCTCTCCGAGCGAGCCAGATCGATCCCTTGTAGCTGAATGCCATATCGGCTGCCGTAGGTTTGATTCAACCGTTCAACCAGGAACTGGATGAGCTCGATTGCTCCGTTTTCTTCGGGTTGGTGGATAAAGAAATAAAGCTCCTCTACGCCGGCGTCGAACCAATTTTCCAAGGCGGTAACCCAGGTTTCCAAACGCTTAAAATCCGAAGGATCCAGTGAGTTACCCAAAAAACGGATGAGTACTTTCGACGTGCTCAGAGAGCGATGCAGGACGTCGGAGCGACCGAGGGCATCGGTCATCACGGGGGCAATCCGATGCTCCGATAAGAATTCAAAAGCGGATTCTATGAGACTATGATCCTGAAACCATCCAGGGTGGCGGAACTCCATGGCGAGAGGAAAGCCTTGGGGGAGAAGTTTAATCCATCGTTTTAGAATCAGCATTCGGTCAGGTCCAAAATAAGGGGGGAGTTGGAGAAAGCAGAGTCCCAGATTTTGGTCGAAGGCTTTGATGTTCTCGCAAAATTGCCGAGTGAGATCGGGTACCTCCGTCAGACGCTCGAAAGTAGAAATGCCTTGGTAAATTTTCGGGCAAAATTTGAAATCCTCCGAAACAGCAGCTTTCCAGTTTCTGACTAAAGACTGATCTGGAATTCGGTAAAATGTCGTATTCAATTCGATGCTGTTCATTTGAATGGCGTAATATTTTAAATAATCCCGTGGAGCTGTCTTGGCTGGATAGAGTTGACCAATCCATTCCTTTTTTCCCCAAACGGGGGCACCGAGGCAAATTCGAGGTTGTGGCTTGTGGGCGGGTTTAAGCGAGGCTGCGATTTGAGGGGTATTTAAAAAATCTGGTAGGGGACTATTGAGCTGGCTGGATCGCTCCACTTTTCCGAATTTCATAATTGGATCATAGCACAAGAGTCCATTGGCTAGGTGGGCATCGGATGATAGCTTACATAAAGAATGGCTCATTCTTCCTCCTTCACGAGTCTGCTGGGATTGTCGGCGCTGGTCTTTGCTTGGCTCGCGCTTCGATTTGTTCCAGGGATCGGGCGGTTGCCGGTGCCTGGGCGCGGGATTTTCCTTTTGCGCGCCTTTTTTCCGAGTTGGAAATTTTTCGATGAGCTTGGGGAAGTGCCGGCACTCGAATTTCGATTTGCAATTCGGGGGGTGGAGCTGGGGCCTTGGATTAGTGCAGCGGATCGGCCCCGATCTCGGATCCATCAGCTTTTGTATCATGCGGAAGGTAATTTATATTTGGCTAATCAAAGTCTCCTCAAGCATCTTCTCGCAGATCTAGCAGAGCTCCAGGAGGGGGGGCAGGTCGGGGGACAAACAGAAGTGCAGAGCCTGGTCTCATATGATCTGGTTCAACGTTGGGTACGCCAGCGAGTGAGGACGATTGTCCTGGAATCGTCTGAGGGGCAAAACGAACTGGTCCCGACCACCCAGGTGGACTATCAATTTCGGTTGAGGTCATGTGTCGATCCAGTGTTCTTGAGTCGCTCGCCAGTTGCTGCGAGTCACTCCTTAGTCGACCTAGAGGCGGATGTGGTTCTCCTGTCCGGTGTGGAGTGTGTTTCTTTGTGCTCACGGCTTTTCGACGAGGGGGGGCGCTGATGGAGTTCCAGATTTCTCCCCAGCAAGCCTTGCTGGCTTCCCAGAGGTTGATTGCGCTTGGGCTATTGCAGCAGTCAGTGGAGTTCGTTGGGATTCGGCACGCTTTCGGCCCGGGCGGGGTTTGGTCTTGGGAGATCTTGCGTCGTGATTTCCTGGGTTTTCCGAAATCGTTGATTTTCTTTTTTGATTACGTACTCAATGATGGGCATTTTTTCGGAGTGATTATTCTGCAAATGGTCCTTGCAGGCATGAGCGTCATTCACCCAAATGGGTTGTGTTTTTTAGGACTTTTTCTGACTCATACCTTAATCTGCCTCAGGTGGCGCGGAACCTTTAATGGCGGCAGTGATTTCATGACCTTGGTTGTGCTGATCGGAGTGCTCGTGGCGAGAAGCGGCGCTGAAACGAGTCTTGGCCTCACCCTGGGTCTTGCTTACGTCGGGTTTCAGTCGATAGCTTCTTATTGGGTCGCTGGCATTTCAAAGATTTCTTCGAAATATTGGCGTTCTGGGGCTGCTCTCCGTGCTTTTTTAGCTGAGTACGGTGGGTCCGTGGGCGAAGGCTGGGTCTTGAGTCCCAGAGTTTCGAAGGTCTTAACAGGGTTAATTTTAGCCTTTGAGTGTAGTTTTCCGCTCGCACTTTTGAACTCAAGAATCTGCCTCTTTTACTTGGGAATCGGCTTCTGTTTTCATTTCTCGAATTCGATTCTGCTAGGGCTAAATCGCTTTATTCTCCCTTGGTTTGCTACTTACCCTGCGCTTCTGTTTTTGAGTCAGTTTCGACCGTGGAGTTAGCCGAGATGGGTTCAATTTTAATTGTACGAGAGCATTGACTACAAAGGTCCGTGAGAGGCCAGTGAGCCGAAGCCTGGGCGATCTGAAAAGGGGCGCTGCAATCCGGGCAAGTTCCCTGACCCCCAAGAATGATGCTGTGTTGTTGGGAAGTTCTCCACGCAGCGAACGGTCCTGCGATGAGGAGAGTCGGTACTAAGACAAAGTGAAGTCCAGGAATTAAGATCGCAACGAGCGCCAGACCCCAGAACGTTCCGAGAGTTTTGAGACCCCTTTTGATTCGTTCGTGACGATCCCATGCCTGGAGTCTGACTTCGCCTATTGTTTGATTTGAATAACCACTCAATCGAACATAAATATTTATTCCTTCTTTCATTTTTTGATATTAGCATAATTGTGAAAATATTTGTAATACTAGCAGTTAGCTTGCCTTTAAGGTGAGAATCCAAATTTTCAGATGGTCCGCTAAAGCTTGGGTCTCTTCTACTGGAAGCTGGAGTCTCTGGATGGAGCTCAATCGCAAATTGGCGTCTACCTGAGGGCTTGAGGTGAGGTCAAATCCTAAGCTTTGAAAGAATGTCCTGATTTCGGCTTCGTTCTGAAATGCTGCTTCTGAAAAGTCTCGTTGAGTCACTCGTTTGATGTTTTCAGTGAGTTGTCTCATCGGTTCCGAGTACTGCCATCGCTTTTCGATGTCTTCTTTGGTGTTGAGGTCAGGTGTCATCCAAACTCCGCCGAATCTTTTTAAGAGAGAACGAATATGAGCGGCAGCAATCGCTTTCTCTTCCATCGAAAGGTATTGAAAAAGTCCTTCGTGAATGATGGCGATCGGTCGATTCTCGAAAAAAGGCTCTATAGCGGCTTCGAGGTCTTTTGAGTGGAGCACGTTGACTTCCCGATAGAATAGGTTGCTTCTATCTGGAATGTGGTGAAGTTGCTGAATTTTTAATGCAATTTGCTTTTTTTCTCGAGAAATTTCGGGCAGATCGGTTTCTACATAGATCATTTCAGGGTCTGTAGTCATCGCAAGTCCTCGGAGTGAAACTCCGCTTGCGAGTTCGAGGACTTGTTTGATATTTTGTCGTCGGATTGCATGGGCCATGCTCTTGTATCGGGCCTCAATGATGGGCGCGAACCAGTTGGTTTCCCCTGAGGGGGTTGAGGTTTTTTCTTGGAAATCCTTGAATACTTGATCTGCGTGAACAAGTTTCGCAACTTCCTGTGCAAACGGGACATCACTGAACTGACGCCAATAGGCGACTAATTTTGCTGTGGGGCTAATTTTGCTCGGTTCTGGCATCGGGCGCTTGAGTAGGGTTGTCATCTGGATGTTCCTAGGGTTAGGTCCCGGGTTCAGTTCGCCAGTGGGAGTTAAATCAGATTCCGAGTTCCAAATGCAAGGCACGCAGTGTTGCGATTCAG
>CAINWE010000204.1 GCA_903854365.1 Oligoflexia bacterium | reverse complement strand
CTCTGTAATAACCCTACGTCTTCCTACGTGATAAGCCTTAAGTTCTCCCCTAGATAAGAGGGCAAATACCGAGGAAACCTTAAGGCCCAAAATTTCAGCTACTTGTGAAGGTGTAAAAGTCACTTGGCTTAGGTGGTTGTTCATAATCAAACTATGACTGAAGAAAAGCACTAAATCTGGCTAAACCAAAATCACCCTATGTTCGTGTTTACTACCTGCCACCCCACCGTACCCCTTAAGGGGGTAACGGTGTTTGAGGGTGGGAGGTTGACTTACCTTTAGGTAATCATCTAAACACTCCATGCGACCACTGCTATTCGTAGAATGTGATGTGGATGCTATTACACCACTGAGCTTTCTCGAAGAGTGAATAAGTGAATACCTACATATGGAGTGTCTCCTCTCTATACATTGAGAATCAGTCATTAAGGGCGAAATTTTCTTTAGGGGCATCATTTAATAGCACTAAGACTTTACATTTAGCCGTCTTTGCCAATTCGTCTCTATCCAGAGAAATAACCCCCTCTTTGACTAATTGAGCAAGAGCCAGGTCAAATGCATCTGTATTTCCCCCTATTAAGTTTTTGAGCTTTGTCTTCCCCATTGAACCCTCGATTTTGAGGGATTCAATGATGTTTTGTTTACGACCTTCCCTCGTAAGGGTTTTTGGCCCTAAATACTCCTTAGTTTCCAAAGACGCGCTTAATCTTTCGACTCTTGCTCGTGAGGGATTACTTGATAACTCTAAGTAGCCATATGTATCGCCTGTGTAAATATCTCTGTCCCCATAGATAAAATCTCGGTCCTTTGCAAGCACAATTCGGTTTCCGCCACGATTATTCTCAATATCAATCCTTAGAGCCAAATCAACTTGCGCTCTCTTATTTTGAGAGCCTATCGAGAAGTCCTTATTCTTTGTATTTTTTCCTATGTGGTCCAAAATTAGGACACAGTGACCTGAATTTCTTAGGGGGTGAAAAACTTTACTAAATATTTCTTGGACATCTTGGTCACTGTTTGTGTCGCCACCCCAGAGGTTTGTTAAGGGAGCAAAGGAATCAAAAGCAATCAGCGTAGGCTCAATCTCCTTCCAGAATTCTACGAAGTTCAATATTTCACGCTTTGATTCTGGAAAAACATATCTAGCATGAGCAGAGTGTGGATAATTCATCTCTTGCAATCTTTTAGCTAGACCCTGTGGAGATTGCTCCAATTGGACCATGATGCCAAAATGCTCAGCAACAGCTGTCTGGGCAAAGAAGCTCTTCTTGGCACCTGATTCACCAAATAGTAGAACGGTTGATGAAGGAGTGAACATAAATTCCCCCTTTGAATCCTTCATAAAAGAAGGTTTAGCGCTATTTCCCAAGAAGTCCAATGGGTTTATGTATGTAGATTTACGCATCAAAGCATCAAATACAGCGTATATCTCTGAATTTGAAAAGTCCTCAAGGCCTTCATGCTTTAAATCTTCATCACTAATTTCGATAGGTTCTTCCCAACCATTTTTAATATTTAGGATTTGCATTCATTTTCCTCCGTTAAATTGATTCATTATTGAATCTGGAGGAAATACACTAGAAGAGAATCGGTGAAAAGTGGAAATATGATGCACTTAAAAACGCCGCTAAAAGTCGTTATTTTGATGGTTTTCACAAATATTTTTCTTTTTCCCATCCAGTAAACTGGATGGTTACTTTTTTTATGAGTATTCAATACTTATCTGAGTATAGACATTTAATAAACAATCTTTAGAAAATATTTATAGATTTTTCTTACTTTTAGGACGGCTAGCGAATTGCTAACTAGGGTTTAATGCGCGTCCTCAAGAAGTCTGCTTTTGATTGCTTCAACAACGCCATCTCCATTTGGGTCCGTAAAAGTCTGGTTCAAGACGCTCCACAAACCATTTCCAGGCTCAAGTGATATCGCCATTTGGTCCTTTGTATAAGGTGCTCCACCACCAGTCCCAGCTTGAAAACAACTAAAAATTGCATCAGCAAATTCATTAACAGATTTTGATTCACGTGTTGCATTTGGACAAATCATTAAAAGTTTGTTGTAACCATCTGGAACGGTGTACCCAGCAACAGGTGAATCTGCGATTGACTGAGATGAGTTTCCTGAAATATTCTGCATGATTGTTCCGATTATATATAAAAAAATGGCAATAATAATGGCGATAATCCAAATTTTAGACTTTGTGGAAGGGCTGTTAGATTTCAATTCCTTTTGCTCAACCCTTTCGTTTGATTGCAGCTGCGATTCCGTCAGGTATGAGTAACAGTCGTTGCAAAATTGTCTACCTTCTCCTGTGCGTAAACCTAAGTTAGTATGTTTGCAATCTGAAACCGAGGGACCTAAAGGTTGGTTATTTAGACCCTTATCCGCACTTGCCCTAGATTTTTCAACAGCAGTCCCACAAACCGTGCAAAAATTAGCAGTGGCCGCATTCTCCACTCCGCAGGACTCGCAATAGGCCATGTGCCTATAGTTCCAGCTTTGTGAGGACTTAACAAGGGCGAATGAGGTATGGGATTTACTGAAGTAATACTTGAAGTGCATCAGCCG
>CAINWE010000203.1 GCA_903854365.1 Oligoflexia bacterium | reverse complement strand
GGATGAATAGAATTGATCAACTTGTTTCGATTGCCTTCGATCCGCCTCACTCGCAGCTTAATGACCAATTGCCCCATAGTCGACACACATCTAGAAAATTTGAGCTAAAGCCGACGTTAACATGATTCTTGTATCTGACCTCATGATTGCGCAGGAGAAGACCAGGAGCACTACCCGCCTCAGCTGGGTCCTAGGAGACGGGCTGCTTTATTCTAGTAATTGGATCTATCGGAGAATTCGAATTGAATCATCAAAAATTGGCGTCCGTTTTTCAGGCAGGACAGATCTATTCGACTACCTGTCCTGCCCTCATCTCTATTTTAGGACTCTCTTATTAAAGAAGGTAATCCCTTATGTTGAGAATGCACGCCCTTTACAGAGAATGTACCAACAAGCCCCCCAACTCCCTATCCAAAGGCTTCTTCAAATTAGGAAAAATAAAATTCTGCACGAGTCAGCTCACTTGGTCGCCCACCCCATCCTACACCTACCCTCGGGTGATCCAGCAGATTTCGAGCATGTGAGAGAGTTCCTCCTTGCTACCCTGGTCAGTGAATCTTTCGCTTCAGCAGTGGAGGTCATTGGAGCATTTTTTTCTAATGATCCGATTCAGGATTGGATGTATCGAATCAATGCTAACGAGTTCGGATGCGAGTCCAACGAATACCGAGCGCTGCTCATTAAAATATCGGGCACACTTGGCCTAAGATCTACCTTCAAGTTCATTCTTTTGAGTTTCTTATGCTGGCACTTTCATCTGCCAGCCCTGAGCGACGAGGATCTAGATAGAATTTTACACCTGTGTCACGGGGATCAGGTCATCGCTGACCAGGACAGAAAAATTTTGCTGCAGTTTTTTCCATTTCATTTTCGGGTGGGAGATCGATTCAGAACCGTGGTGACCGAATATTATCTCAGGCTCTCGGGCATGCAACAACCACTCAAGGATCTCATTCAATTTGACTTCTTAGGTCGCTTGAGAGACTCAGCTACCTGGATTCAAAAAGTAGACCAACTTGCCGAAATAGTGCTGCCCTCCAATTTGGTGGCCGATAATAAGCTTAGTCCAGGAGACTTTTTGATAGCCTACTCAAAAACTCAGGGCTGACTGTCCAATGAACGGACCGCAGCCCTATCGTTCGAATCAGCTCTTGGGACAGCATGAACAAAAACAGCCGCCCTAAAAATTTCAACTTCCCTTATATCGATGAATTCTTGACGGAGTTTAAGCGAGGCAATCTTGACATGGAAAGAATTTGGGGATCGAACGTTCATTTCGGTTTCTGGGATCATCCTCAAGGGGTCGCAGGGACCTCCTCAGACTTTATCGCAGCTAGCAAGCGCATGAATGAGGTACTCATCAACAAGGCTCACATCCGAGCGGGCGCAAAAATTTTAGACGTTGGTTGTGGGTTCGGAGGCACCCTCCAGCAAATCAATAGAGCATTTGATCGTCTTTACTTATGCGGACTCAATATTGATCCGCGTCAGCTGAAACGAGCGAGAGCCAAGGTGAAGCCAAAAGGCACCAACGAAATCAAGTTTGTTCATGGAGACGCTTGCCAGCTGCCCTTCCCAGATCAGTCTTTTGATATCCTATTTGCCATCGAGTGTGCCTTTCATTTCAGGAGCAGAGCAGCTTTTCTCGCAGAAGCGAAGCGAGTTTTAAAAAAAAATGGAAAGCTGATCATTTCAGACTTTGTATTTTTCCTTCCAACCCAATTACTTTTTCAGGTCTGGATGAATCACAGTTCAGCTTTGAAAACGTGGGGCCCTCTCAAAACGACCTCCGAACTTGCCTACTACTCGAAACTACTCGCTCAGGGTTTTCAGAATGTAAGCTTCGAAAATATTACCCCTTTTACGAAGCCAAACTACAACCTGCTTTTCAATACACACCAAGGAAGTAAGGCACTCAAGGGAGGCCTTCTTTTCGAGGCCATCACTCGGCTCAATCTGGTTAAATATGTCATTATCGAGGCCGAATCGACTCAGCGAACTGAAACGCACCCATCCTATGGCTAAATTTAATCCACTTTTTTACCGCGAGTTTCGTCCCTTTTATCCGGTCGAAGTTTTTGCCGGACTTCGAGAAGTCCTTTTGAAGCGAGGCTTTCTGGAGCCTTTTCAGGTCGCCGATCTCGGCTGCGGCATCGGGCACTCGAGTGTTTCGCTTTTGCGGGCGGGAGTCCTAGCCGATGTTCAAGGGATCGACCCTGATTCAGCGATGCTCACAGAAGCACAGAGCATGACCGCTCAGCTGGGATTACAGAACATCACTTTTCAGGTGGGGTCGGGAGAGGAGACCGGCCTACCCAAGCAAAGCGTCGATGCTGTGCTAATGGGATCTTCCTTTCACTGGATGCATCCTAGGAAGACGCGAGACGAAGTCCTTAGAATTCTGAAGCCTTCAGGATTAGTTTGGATTTTCGAGTACCAGTTTCCGAAGGCCCCCCACCTTCCGACACTCAACGAATGGATTAGACGACAGTTTAATCATCACTGGAGGGCCCCTCATCAAGTACCTCGTGGAAACTTTGCTGAAGTCACCCGCGTTTTTCGAATCGATCCCGGATGGGAGACGATTGCGGACCTGCGGCCGCCGATGGAACTTTTATTAAACCCAGCTGAATTAGCTGGCATGCTCTTTTCCCAATCGCGGGTGCTTCATTATGAGGCCACTCTGTCGGAGGTCGAAAAACAGACCTTTCGCGTGCAAACCCAGCAAGAACTTGCGAAATACATGCAGAACGGCGCTCATCTCTTTGATTTTAACCTTCAACTTTTCGGCTGCTGCAGAAAATCGTAAATCGACTGAAGGACCAGAAACAAAAAACCCCCGGACTCATTCAAGAATACGGGGGTTTTATTAAAATAATGGCTCAGGAGGAGGGATTCGAACCCCCGACCAGCCGGTTAACAGCCGGCTGCTCTACCACTGAGCTACTCCTGAACAGAAATGCAAATAACTCTGAGAACCTAGCATGAAAAAAGCGGGATGACAATATGAGCTGAGCGGAAAAGACGACGCAACTCAATCTACCCTCAAGTTTACAGCACTCTCAAAACGAGGCATAGTTTGAAGACTATGAAACTCAAGTCCCATATTTTTGTTTGCACCAATCAACGCCCAGAGGGACATGTCCGCGGGTGCTGCCAGTCTAAGAACTCAGAAGCACTCGTGCGGGCCTTCAAACAGGAGTTGAGCCAATCGGGTCTGAACCGAGAAGTCAGGGCCCAAAAGGCAGGGTGCCTGGACGTTTGTGAACACGGCCCCGCCGTGGTCATCTACCCCGAAGGAGTTTGGTACGGTAATGTTTCAACTCAGGATGTTTTTGAGATTGTCAAATCCCACATCATCCAGGGGAAGCCTGTGGAAAGGCTCCTGATCCCAGGTAAATAAGCTGACGAACCGCGACATCCACGATCTCAAAAAGGAAAAAGAAGGGGAGAGCATCTTGCGCATCAATTACTTCAGCGGTCGGATCGGTTGGCGTGTCGTATTTGGTCTCGGATTTTTTTGTCATGCCATGTTCTGCTCCGCGAGTCAGGCCAAACTTGGTCCACGCCCCTCCCCGAGTCCTTCGGTTATCGAGTCGCAAGGCCAACCTCTCGATGCGCTCATCCAAAATCTTGAGAAGAATTTTCAATCGAAGTCGACTCATCGCATCGGTGTCGCCTATCAAAGCTACCAAAAGAAGAATTTTGATCGGGCCATTCTACTCGCTAGCCCATTCGCCCAGCCCGCTTCAAAATTAGCTCCTACAGATCCTTACATCGACTACGCCCACTGGATTCGGTTCCAATCGTACCGAGCAAAAGCGGAAAAAGCGATCCAACAGAAGCGCTATCTCCTAGTTAACCACTTAGCGGCGCTTGCGATTCAATCTTATCTGAAGATCATGGAAACTAGCCCCATGTCTCCGTTCAACCGACCCTCTAGCAAGGATCTCGCTTCCGTCGAACTCGTGCTCGCGGACGCAAACTGGGGGCTCAACCACGGAAAGCTTGCTCAGAGCTATTTTGAAAAAGCGTTTTTTCGACTCCACTCACAAAATGCACTCATTTCCGTGCCGCCTGCCTCCTTTGCCCACTACGCAGCCATATGCCATAAGGACACCAACCCCACCTGCTTGACCTGGCTCAACAAGGTCAAAGCTACTTTTGCGGCACAATCTAAGGAGGTCGCTGCAATTCTGCAAGAGTTCCCAGAAATCTCGGATCAACCAAAAATCAAGCCGTTCCGTGCTCAAAAGCTAGTGCAATTTTATAGAACCGGTGACCTTGATCAAACTGCATTCACTGCGGCACTGCAAATGTCGCTTGAAAAAGCCTCGTCAAAAACAACCCAAGCTTGGACTCAATTTCTCACAGAGTATCCTCGCTCCAGTTACCGAATCCGCGCCAAATATTGGCTGGGACAATCCCTAGAACGAGACCAAGAAAAAGAGAAGTCCAAGCAAGTTTTTACCGAACTCCGACAAGAAGCACCCCTAACTTACTACGGCCTTCTTGCAGCACTCAAAACTGCACAGCCCATTAACGAAGAACTAAAAGCGACGCTACCGTTAGCTTCTGAATCAGACCCCTCATTACAACCTGGTGAGGCTTTTCACCTCAAACGATCCCAAGAACTGATCGCTTCAAAAGCTTACGACCTGGCGGCTATTGAACTTCGGGAAATCAAACCGAGAGACGGACTGTCGAGCGAGTTTTTGCTGTATTTGGGCATGCTGAACTCCATTGCCCAAAACACTGCAACTGGACTTCAAATCTTCACGGACTTAGGACAAAGGGGCTTTGATGGCATACGCACCTCGTTTGGATTGCGGGCCATCTTTCCGAAACGCCATTTTGATTTGATCGAACAATACTCTAAAATTAATCAACTCGACCCCATCTTAGTGCTGAGTCTGATCAAGCAAGAATCTGCCTTTGATGAAACGGCTGGATCATCGGTCGGCGCGCTGGGCCTGATGCAAGTCATGCCCACCACGGCTCTAGAAACCGAATCTGACCTCCCGATCCACCTCCTCCACCATGCGGAGGACAATATTCGAGTCGGAACGACTTACCTGAAAAAATTACTCGACCGCTACCAGGGGAACCGAGCGCTGGCGCTTGCAGCTTATAACGCCGGTCCCAATGCGGTAGACCGCTGGCTCAAGGCAGTCGGCCCAGAAATCAACCTCGCCGACTTTATCGAATCGATTCCGTATAAAGAAACTCGAGAATACGTGGCAGCCATTATCCGAAATTATTTTTGGTATACCTATCAAATCACAGGCGATCGCTTAAGCACTCTCGATAGTTTCTGGAAACCTCTCAATACGCAAAAACCGTCGCCTAAACCGCAAAACGGAAGTGCATAATATCTCCGTCTTGGACGACGTATTCTTTACCCTCAAGTCGAAGCGCCCCAGCATCTTTAATGGCGCTTTCGCTTTTATGCTTCATGAGATCGTTGTAGTGGTAGACCTCTGCTTTAATAAAGCCTTTTTCAAAATCGGTATGAATCACCCCAGCCGCTTGAGGAGCCTTGTCGCCCTTTTGAATCGTCCAAGCACGAACTTCAGTTTCTCCCGCAGTAAAATAAGTTTGTAAACCCAAGAGTTCGTAACCTGCTCGAATGACGCGATTCAAGCCAGGCTCCGCCATTCCCATTTCCTTTAGGAACGATTCCTTTTCATCCTGGGCCAACTCGGAAATTTCGGACTCAATTTTTCCGCAAATCTGGACTACTGGACTGCCTTCGATTGCGGCATGAGCCATCAGTTTCTTAACGTGCTCGTTGGGCTCACTATTGCCAATATCACTGTCGTCAACATTTGCGACGTACATCACCTTTTTAGCGGTAATCAGATGAAAATCATGAATCAAATGGAGCTCATCCGACGTGAGGTGAAGAGACCTCACCGGCTTTCCAGACTCTAAAGCAGATTTCACGGGCTCAAGAATAGCCATCACGGCCACTGC
>CAINWE010000202.1 GCA_903854365.1 Oligoflexia bacterium | reverse complement strand
GGGTGCGGCTAGCCTGTGCGGCAAGAAATAAAGCAGTTTGACCCCGTTTTAGGGTGAGTTTTGGGTTTGCACCTCTGGCCATTAATTCTTGAACGATCTCGAGGTGGCCCTCTTGCGCTGCCGCCATGAGAGGTGTTTCTCCCCCATTCATGGCCAAATCTAGTGTGGCGCCGCTATCCAGTAGTTCCTTAACGACCTCTAGGTGCCCGTTATAAGCAGCGATAGCTAAGGGGGTGACCCCGTCTCTCCTTTTTGAATTTACCTTTGCACCTGCTCGGAGAAGTTCTCGAGCGACTTCGAGGTGCCCCTCTTGAGCTGCAAGGGAGAGTGCCGTAAAACCATTCAAATCGCTGGCTCGAAATTTATTGACCGCCCAGTTAGTCTGATTCACCTTCGCCCCTCGCGTGAGTAGCTCTTGGACCACTTCGAGTTTGCCCGCTCTGGCGGCTAATAGCAGAGGAGGGATTCCATCCTCTTGCGGTAGTTCAATTGTGACGAGTCTGTCAGCAAGCTCCTGAACTAGCCTTAAGTCTCCTCGTTCTGAGGCTTGACAGAGGGTTCTGTAATCTCTGGGGATGGAAAGCACAAATTGATGCGAACCTAATAAACAACAGGCTATAGCATTTGCGATTACAGAACGCATAAAAATGGTTTATATCGATTTCGCTGAGATTTGGCAAATCAGGTCTTCATTGAGGTTTTCTCTATTTAAGATAATTTTACTGAAAGAGCGCCTGCCTATCTACTGGATGAATGGAGTCGTTCGATATTACGGGCCTGAAAAACTGGAGGACTTTCCCGATTCGTATTCAATTACAAGTGACAGGAAGTAAAATCTACTGAATGGGTGACGGCCATGAGGCAACTCACGCCCAAAGGGGTCTGGTGGTCATTGCCACGGATGCTCTCACGCATCAGTAAAGGAGTTCTGGCTACTTGGTTGAGTTCACTAGAGGCTCCTGAGTCATTGTCCACTCAAGTGCCTGGGCGGGATCAGTGACTTTCCTGAAAGATCGCTAGGGCACCGGGAGGATCGTTGAGTCATTCAAGGGTTCAGATTTTGTAGAAGCGAGCTTCGGGCTTCTTCGAGGGCTTTAGAAAGCGGCTCCCGAAGTAGTACACCCTTTGGCAGAAAGTGATGATGGCACGCGCCTGACCTAAGTATCGCATGATGAACAACGTCATCAATTCCCTTATCCTTTAGCCCACTTTTTTGAAGCCAGATAAACCCGAGGGGGAGTGATTCTGATCTTGGAAGTAATTTTTTTGCCTGATTCTTAAGTTCATAGTACGATCGACTGATGAACTCGAGAAATGCTCAATCCACAAAACTTGCGCCGCCGGGTGCCGGACTTCCCTTTGCCGAGCGACTTTTTACTCGTTGGGTGGTAGGACCAGTCTTCTCAAAGTACTTACCGCTAAGTGGTGCTCGAAAGGATTATGAGAGGCATACGGCCACGCTCATTTCTGTCGTCTCCGCCGCTTCTCTGGAGGAGCGCTTGAGGCCCGTGCTGATTCCGCGGATCGTAGGACTGGAGGATTCGTCGCGAAACTGGTCACTTCAAGGTGTCCTCGAACATTTGCTCACGGTCGCCCGAGGTATTGAGCGGGTGATGCTGAGTCTGGGGCGCGAAATCGCGCCTCCCGGGGCGGCAGATCCGGCGAAGGTCAAGCCCCAGAACTTCGAGCACGACTATCTTGATGAATTCAAAGAGTTTGCACCAGGGTTATTGGAACGGATGGATCGCCTCGTTCTGTCGGGTGAATTGAAATTAGACTCCGACGCGACTTTCCTGCATCCCTGGTTTGGAAATCTCAATGCGCGACAGTGGTATTGGTTTCTCGCTAGGCACCAGCGGATTCATACACGACAGGCTATTGCCATTGTAGCCCTGGGGTATGGCAAAGACAAAGTACGATAAGCGAAAGTATGCCTCCGCTAGAGTTGTGGTTAATGCCTTATTCATGGGTCTTCCCCCTCTGGATCGGTATCTCGTGGGCGCTTCGGTGGGTTTAACCTCGCGTCTGCCGGGGGTGGCGCGCTGATTCTCTGCTGAGCTCTACGCTTGGGGTGTGGAGTGTCATGGGGCTTGGCCTGTTTGTGATGATTCTGCTCCTTTGGCGCCGCCTCACGGGATCTTGCTTCAAATTCAAAGACTGAGAGGAAAAATTGAAGAAAAAGGGCAAGTCACTTGGAGCAAAGACGATCGATGGATACATAGAAAGGCTCAATTCTGAATGTGGAGCCGTCGCCTCGAGTATAAAGCAGGAAGTCGAAGCTCTTCTCCCTGAAGCAACGTCGAAACTTTATCATGGGATGCCAGCGTGGTTCATCGGAGAAAACGCTGTGGTCGGCTTTGGATTAACCCCGAAAAAAACAGTCAGACTTCTATTTTGGAATGGCCAAACTTTTAGTGAACCTAAACTGAGCGCCACAGGGTCTTTTAATGCCGCTCAGATCGAATTAAAAGTGGTTTCAGATATTCCAATCCGAGACCTCCGTAGATGGATAAAAAAGTCCGGCAAAAAAATCTCCTATGCCGACATGATTGTGGAACAGCTCCGGGAGCGTATCCGGGAATACCCCGACCTGGGACTCCCTCCTCACCCCGAGAAAAGTCCCGATGTG
>CAINWE010000201.1 GCA_903854365.1 Oligoflexia bacterium | reverse complement strand
CTGGCTAAGCAGGGGGTTTTGCGCGAGCCTCTCCATTTTCAGTTTGTCCTGGGAGTACCCGGGGGGATGTCGGGCGATCCTAGAAATTTAATGCATTTAGTTTCGCTCTTGCCTTCGGCGCAGATTCACTGGGGAGTGGCTGGGGTCGGTCGATTTCAGCTTCCGTTGGCGGTCCAAGCGATGATGATGGGCGGGCATGTTCGTGTCGGATTTGAAGATAATATTTTCTATCATAAAGGTGAAATCGCTCAGTCGAACGCTCAGTTGGTAGCTCGAATCGTCCGAATCGCGAAGGAGCTCGGTCGAGAGGTCGCGACTCCGGATCAGGCCAGAGCGCTTCTGAGAATGCCTTGATTTTGTGAGTCCTGATCAGTCTCTCTTGTGATAGATCGTCAAGGGATGGCGATTCAAAGGTGGTCACTTAAAACGACAGTTGAGCATCAGGGACAGCGATTAGACGATGTGCTAGTGGGTTGGCTCCCCGGGGTCTTGGGGCAGCCGATCTCGAAGGGTAAAGTCAGAAAATTGATTATGGCGGGTGCCGTCTATCTGAATGGGAAGCGCGTGCAGATTGCCTCTAAGTCGATTCGCGAGAATGCCCAAGTTCAGGTTTTCATTGACCTCAAGAAACTCAATACAGAGAGTACGCAGAAGGATCGCAGGTTTGAGATGTCCTCTGCGTCGATCGTGTTTGAGGATGAGCATTTGATCGTCGTTCATAAGCCCCCGGGGCTGCCGACGCAGCCGACTGTGGATGAGTCCAGGGAAAATCTTTTTGCCGCAGTGAAGGGCTTTCTCGTCAAGAGGGAGAATGTGCCGGCAGATCGGGTTTACTTGGGGCTTCATCATCGACTCGATCGAGATACTTCTGGGTTGGTGCTCATGACTAAGACTAAAGAAGCCAATCCTGGAATTGCCGAGCTTTTTAAGAATCACGGGATTACAAAAGTGTATCAAGCGCTCACGGTCGCTGGAAAAGCGCCGTCGAACTCGACTTGGCAGGTGAAGAACTATCTGGGGCGAGCCCGGTCTTCAGGGAAGACTAACCGTTTTTGTTCCGTACGTTCTGGCGGTGATTTTGCCCACACTGAATTTCGACTACTCGAGGATTTTGGGTCGGCTTATTGGATCGAGGCGCGTCCTCGGACCGGTCGGACTCATCAGATTCGCGTTCACCTTTCCGAAGATGGGATGTCGATTTTGGGTGATCCCACTTATTCTGATCCGAGCGCTCAGGGCGGAGGCGTGAGTCGAGAGCTGGGTATACCAAGGCTGATGTTGCACGCGGTCAGCTTGACATTTGCCCATCCCATCCATAAAAATAGCATCACGATTCAGTGTCATTTACCCGAGGATTTCAATCGATGCCTACAAGCCCTTCGCCAAAGGGTTCCCGCCTATACGAGGAAACCACTTTCTTAAGGTTCTATCTCTGGAAATACCGGAAATGGGTCGGTATCGGCCTGGGTGCTTTGGTGGTCGTCGATATTCTAGATGTGTTGCCGCCTCTCCTTCTCAAAAGGGTTGTCGATGTCGCTACCGCACACCGCGGAACTTCTGAGTCGTTGAGGAGGTTGGTTGAGCTCGGGCTGATCTATTTCGCGATCTCACTTCTCCAAGGAGGATGTCGTTACCTGTGGAGAATGTACTTAGTCAGGGCTAGTCTTTTTGCGGGCCGAGATTTGCGCGTGAAGTATGCTCGGCACCTTTTTGGGTTGTCGGTGAGTTTTTTTGATCGTCATCGGATGGGGGACCTCATGTCACTGGCCACCCAGGACGTTGAAGGTGTCCGACTCGCAATGGGGAGCGGAGTGTTAGTGTTTGCGGACGCAGTGTTTTACCTCCTCACGGTTCCCGTAGCGATGTGGTTATTGTCGCCGCAACTGACCTTGTTGTGTTGCCTTCCTTTGCCGCTTATTCCTTGGGTAGTTTGGGTCAATGAGCAAAAAGTGCATGAGAGGCTAGAGAAAGTGCAAGAGTGTTATGGGCGGATTTCAGCTATGGTTCAAGAGAACCTCAATGGCGTCCGTGTGGTGAAGGGATTTGCCCAGGAAAATATCCAATATCATCGACTGAGGGAGCTCGGTGAGGAGTATATGCGCTTGAGCCTGAGTGTCGCTCGGGTGCAAAGCACGACCGGGCCCCTCATGGATTTTGTGATGAGTATTGGAATGGTCATTCTCCTTTTTTGGGGGGGTGGTCAACTCATTCATCAGGGGGATCGGGTGATCACCCTAGGAACGCTGGTCGCATTTCAGCGATTTATTCAAAAAATGATTTGGCCAATGGCTGCCTTGGGCATGGCGGCGAATTACTTTCAGCGATCTAGATCGAGTACGAATCGATTGCAGAAAGTGTTCGACCATCGCTCGGACATCGTTGAGTTGCCAACGCCGATTGTGCCTCAGTTTCGGGGGTTTCGGACTCAAGGAGGCGTTGAGTTCAAAAATGTACATTTTACTTTTCCTGGAACTGACCGGCCGGTTTTAAGCGGAGTGAGTCTCAGGGTGGAGGCCGGTGAGCGAGTTGCGTTGATCGGGACTGTCGCCTCGGGAAAATCGACGCTTTTAGGGCTATTACCGCGCCTTTACCCAGTGAGTGATGGGATGGTTTTTATCGACGGTGTGGACATTAATGAGTGGCCGGTTGAGGAGCTTCGAAAGCAGCTTGGATATGTGAGTCAAGAGACTTATCTTTTTAGTGAGTCCGTTTTTGAGAATGTCGCATTTGGCCTTCATCATTGGGTAGAAAAAGGACACAGCCTCGACGGCTATTCTCACTTGGTCGAAGAGTCCACCGAGCTGGCTTGGATTCATCAGGAGATTCAAGACTTGGAAAGCGCCTACAAAACACGGTTGGGGGAGAGGGGTGTCAGTCTCTCGGGGGGGCAGAAGCAGCGTTTGACCATTGCGCGGGCCCTTGCGAAGGAACCTTCCATTCTGGTCCTCGACGACGCCCTGGCTGCGGTCGACCTTCAGACCGAAGAAAATATTCTTAAATCTCTGCGGTCTCGTCGAAACCGCAATACCGAGCTCTTAGCAGCGCATCGGATTTCGACGGTGCAACACTCTGATAGAATTGTTGTCCTGGATCGAGGAACGATTGCGCAAATCGGTACCCATTCACAATTGGTTTCGCAGCGAGGCGGGATTTATTGGAAATTTTACGAGAAACAGAAAATGAGAGAGGAACTAGAAAATAACCAAGATGAGAGCATCCGAAATCAGCCCGCTGGAGTCTTTTCTCGAGATTGAGGAAAGGGAAAATCGAAAATTTCAAAATCTGAGCTTAGCTCAAT
>CAINWE010000200.1 GCA_903854365.1 Oligoflexia bacterium | reverse complement strand
GGTTCGGGTTCAGGTTCAGGCTCAATTGCGGGTCCGTTCGACGGTACCTGGAATCTGACCCAGGATATGGCGGGGATGGGTCCCACGAATTACGCTTCTGGCCTGATTCAAGTGGTAGTTACCAAGAATTCAGGAGTCATGACCATTGTGGATCAAGTGATGATGCCTAACTGTACAGTCACACTTCCTGTGACGCTGGCCTATCCATCGGCCGGTCAAGTAACCGTTTCTATTGATCCAGCGATGGCTACTTATTCCCCCATGAGCTGTACCCAAGCGAATACGACGGTTTCTGCGGTTGAAGCTCTATTCCCAAGTATGTCACCTATGACGTACGGGTGGGCTTCAATGAGCTCCACGCTCACTCTGACGAGTGGCTCCGATACTTTGACGTTTAGTATGTAAGGCGGTGCAAGTGAAGTGAGGACGGTGCTTGAGCTCAAAGCTTGGCCCTCCTCTCTCCTGCGCTTCGTGAGAAAGGCAAAGAATGAGGAAATTCGGTTTTGTTAGCCTAATTTTTTCTCTTGTTCTTGCGACTGGCTGTAGCTCTTCGAATTCTTCCTCGGCCACGCTGAGTGATCTGGGAGGGGGAAGTGCGTCTGGAGGGGGTATTTCCAGTCCATTTGATGGCGTGTGGAATCTCCTCTCGGATGGGTCGCAAAAGATGGGCTCCACGACATTCCCTTTGGGTCAAATGGTTTTGTCGATCTCAAATACTGCGGGGACCCTTACCCTGGTCGACCTGGTGGGCAGTCCTTCATGTACTGCGATTGTGCCAGTGACTCTGAGGTACCCTGGTCCGGGTCAGGTTTTGCTGTCTGTCAGTTCGAGTGGCATGACTTTTTTGCCAAAAAACTGCGGCACGACGAACCCGATGGTGAGTCAGAGTCTGATTGCGATCGAGGGCTGGTTTCAATCGACCGGGACCTCCTACGTGGCTTTAGGCGCCTCTGGCTTGCTGACTTGGGTGAGTGTTGACGATATTCTGACTCTCTCGCTGCAAGGTTCATCCAGCTCTGTTGGTCCGTTCGACGGCACCTGGAACCTGGCCTCTGTAGCCTCAGGTGCGTTGGTTAGCGATCCGTATAGTGCTGGTCAGGTGGTCATGACGGTCTTCAATGGAGCTGGAACGTTGACTGTCGTGGATTCTGTCTTGGCTACGACTTGTACTGCTACGATGCCGGTTGGATTATCTTATCCGACTGCCGGTCATGCGACGCTTGCGGTGCAATCGGCAAACGCTTTGTACAGTCCTCGGATTGCGGGGAGCGCTTCTTGTAGGGGTAACTCGAACCTGCAGAGTCTGCTGAACGTTGTTGAGGGGTGGTCTGGTAATTATTCTTTTTCAAATAATGCGAGCACTTTGACCATGGTGAACAGCGGTGCTGCTGGTGGCCCAGAGACGCTGACTTTACAAAGTTTACCAGCAGTCACGTGGGGAATCGTGGGTCCTTTAGATGGGATTTGGAAATTAACCGCAGATGCGGTCACCGGCGGAGGGACGACTTCTTATTCTGCTGGAAAGGTCGAGTTGGCGATTTCAAATTTGTCGGGCACTCTGACCATCGTCGATACGGTGGGGGCTCCGACCTGCACGGCGACGATTCCGGTGGGGGTTTCCTTTCCTGCTGCGGGTCATGTAACGCTGACCGCAAATGCGGCCAATGTCACCTATTTGGGTAGTTCTTGTTCCGGCTCCGTGAGTAGTGAGGTGAGCGCGATCGCGGGATGGTTTACGACGCAAGGGGTGATTGACTCCGTTACGAACTCTTCCACTTCACTCACACTGAGTAGCTCGACGGATACCTTGAGTTGGAGTCAGTAGAGACCAGGGCTGCCGAGTGTTCAGCGCCTTAACTCGCCTGAAGTAATTCTTGCTGAAGTGCTTTCGTGAACCGCTGAAATGCAGCATCTTCCATGGCTCGGAGTTCGTCTAGAAGTTCGGGCGTGAGCGGTTGGTGCTTTGAGATTTCGGCGGCAATGTCCTGAAGGTGGCTGTTTTCTTCTCGAACGATGGTTTTCAGATATCCCGGAAAACCTGCTGCAGCGAGAATATGTTCGTAGAATGGATAGATCTGGTTGGCTCGTTCCTCGATGAGGAGCGTGGTGAGTAGATAGTTTGTCCAGGGGTCGGGTTGGCTCAGTCTTGCAGCGGCGGATTGGTCGATGGCCTGAAAATAAAGCGTCGCTTCTGCTCCACAAAAAAGATGCTCGGAAGAATAGCTTTCTACTTTGCCTTGACTCATTTTGAGAGCGATTTTTTTGAAGGCTTGAGCGTGCCTGATTTCTTCTGCCGTGTGGGACAAGATGTCGAAGGTGATGTTTTCTGCTCTTTGGCTTTTGAGGATTTTTCGAGAGCCGATGTATTCTAAAAAGCTAAGTGTGTTTAGGAACTTTGCGTGCAGGTGCGGAGTCTGAGAAATCGCTCGAAGAAAGTCATGAAAAGCAAGTACAGCGGGTGGCGTAAGTTCTGGCTGAGGCTGACTTTGGGCGGAGAGTTGAGGGTCTGAGGTGTGACTGGGAGTTGAAGGTGATGTTTGATGCATTCCATTATCCTCTCATGACCCGGTGATGACCCGGGTTGGGTAGATCAGTGGTTCAAGTGTGCGGAGCGCTCTAAAATGTAGAGGTAAGCGATTCCTGATTGAAATCGGACCCATCTCATTCGTTCAAATCTTCCTGTTTTTTTTGCAATCTCTAAAAAAGCGTTCCCGCAGGGGTATGAAGCGGACGAGGTTTGGAGGTACTGGTAAGCCTTCGGTTGACCGCTGATCCACCCCCCGACGCGCGGAAGGATGGTTCTGGAGTAAAAATTGTAAACGATTTGAATGAGGCTAAATCGGGGTTGGCCAAACTCTAACACGAGGACCTTTCCTCCTGGCTTCACGACTCTCCCTAGTTCGGAGAGTGCTTTTTGAGTATCCTGAACATTTCTAATTCCAAAAGAAATGCTAGCGACATCAAATTCCTGATCTTGATAGGGCAGACTCATGACATCCGCTTGGTGAAAACTCACCCGGGAGGATTGAGCTTGGGCTTTCTTGCGCGCTACCTCGAGCATGGGTTCGCAGAAGTCCGTCCCTACGACTTCTCCTGACCCTGAGAGCTTTTTCTCAAACAAAAATGCCAAATCTCCTGTGCCAGTCGCGCAGTCGAGGACGCGATGCCCTTTTTGGAGTTCGCTCTTGCGGACTAGGGTGTTTTTCCAGAGATGGTGGATTCCCAAAGAGAGTACGGAGTTGGCCAGGTCGTAGCTTTTGGAGATGACTCCAAACATTTCTTGAATCGAACGTGGGTTTTGAGCGGTTAATTGGTCCATGCGGGAACCGTCCTTTTTGCTGCGGGAAGGTTTGCTTGAAATGAGGACAGGCCAGGACGGTCCATCGCTTCTAGAATGCGATTCAGTCTCGGAACGAGTGCCTCAAAGTCCTCGATCGTGAGGGCTTGCTCGCCATCCGAAAGTGCCTCTTGAGGTCGCGGGTGGACTTCCACGATGATGCCATCTGCTCCTGCAGCGGCGGCGGCCCAAGCCATGGGGCTGACGAGAGATCGGATGCCGGTGCCGTGGCTCGGATCGACCATGACCGGGAGCTGGCTCTTTTGCTTCAGGTAAGGGACTGCAGAAAGGTCGAGGGTATTCCGGGTTGAGCGTTCAAAAGTTCGAATTCCTCGCTCACAGAGGATGACTCGGGTGTTCCCTGCTTTGAATATATACTCAGCAGCGGCTAGAAATTCATCCAGGTAAGCGGCGAGGCCGCGCTTGAGGAGGATCGGTTTATGCGTTTTTCCGAGCTCCTTGAGGAGTTCGTAGTTGTGCATGTTGCGCGCGCCGACTTGGAAAACATCGACCACTTCGTCAAGTACAGCGATTTGTCGAGGATCGGTAATCTCGCAAACAAAAGGGAGATCGACTTCTTGTTTCACTTGCTTAACGATCGGGAGGGCTTCTCCGCCTAGTCCCTGAAAGGCATCGGCGCGGGTTCGCATTTTGAAAATTCCACCACGAAGTGCGGTGGCACCTTGCTTTTTGACGGCTCGAGCGACTTCGGAGAAAAGCTCATAAGACTCGATCGAGCAAGGTCCTGCAATCATGGAAAATGGGAAAGTTTCTGGAGTTTCCTCAGAGGTCATGAGGGGCTGTGGGAGTTTCTGAGTTTTTGAAGACTGTGGGTCTAAAAATAGCATCCGATTGCAACTTTCTATAGCAATGCGCTGAATTGATAGGATGCTGGGTTTATATCGGGTTTTGCCCGATGAGGCAATTGCAAACGCGGACGAGGTGTCATAGATCTAAGACCTTGGATCTAGCGTCTTGGATGTTTCTATCTTGGGTGATTGATCGATCATGAATAATGTACCTACGCTTTCAGAGAGAATGCTTCAGTTTCTGGAGACGGGCGGACTGATCTCGCTGCCGTCGGCCGCGCCTACGCAGCCAGAAGACTTCTGGATCGGCTGGGGCGAGTCTCTGCGCTCTGCAGAGGGGCCGAATCCGCTGAGCCCGCATTCCGAGTCTGGGGGTCGAGTGTGGTTTTATGCCCCCGATTTTTTCCTAGAAGATTCGCAACCTTGGTGGTCTTTTGAGCAGGGAGCTCGAGTTTCACGGCAGCGTTTGTTGGAGCTCCTCGAAGGAGCGCAGGATCAAGTTGCGGTCTCTGATCGGCCTGCTGGATCGGAGAGTTTGGGTGAGGCCGTCGGACCTCGTGTGAAAGATCTCAATCCATCCGAGTTCTCAAAGGTGTTCTTAAACCTCAAAGATCGAATTGTTGGGGGTGAGCTGAGCAAGGGTGTGCCTTACGTGTTCCAGGATCTGTCGGTTGGGGAAATGACGTTGTCGCGTCGCCTCGGATTTTTGCTCAAACTCTTCAGGCAAACTCAGGGCGCGCCCCTTCAAGTCTACGGAATTTGGAACCGGGAAGAGGGAATCCTGGGAGCCTCTCCGGAGATTTTGTTTTCTGAGGCAGGGAAGAGGGTCAAGACGGTCGCTTTAGCTGGGACGAGAGTTCACGGTCAGGAAGGCCTCCCTCTCTTGGAGGACCCCAAAGAGCGAGTGGAGCATCAGTTTGTTGTCGAAGGTATTCTTGAATCTCTCCGATCGAGTTTTTCTGAGCAAGTGGAGCTGGATGTTGGAGAGATCCATGAGCTGCGGCTTCCAAGACTGACCCACCTTTGTACCC
>CAINWE010000199.1 GCA_903854365.1 Oligoflexia bacterium | reverse complement strand
TGGAAGATGAAAAATTTCAAGACCTAAATTAGCAGAGCTTTTGATCCTAGGATCCCATTTTTCCCAGTTTCTTCCATCTCCGAAAACTAATTGATGATTGCCTTGACTTGCAAAAGCCGAAACCCCCGTTCTTAAAATCAATTTATCAGGAGTTGATAATGTGTGCGGGAGTGCTTTTCGACTTGATATGGCTGGAATAGCTAGTGCCATTGGGAAAGAAGCCGCATTTTTTCCTGTCACCTTTGCTGTTACAGATGAATAAGTAGAAGCCTCAAACTCGTTAAATTTTTCAGACACGGCAAAATTATTGACCTTTAATGCATACCCTAAAACATCGACTTCTTGGAGAGGGAGCGCCATTTTGAATTTTTCAAAATCTGGGCAATATAAGAACTCATCGGCATCCAGAATGACATTCCAGTTGGAGCCCAATTCCTCTGCGATTACGAGCAAAATATTTAATAAGCTTGCTTGATCAAATTTTGAAGGTGAATACTTGTAAACAATAATTCTTCCAGGCCACAATCGCTCTAAAAATTCCAAGCCAGCTAAAGTCGCGTCCGTACTTCCCGTATCTATGACAATCACTTTTTCTGCGTAATTAAGAAGCGCATGAGGGATTGATAACCCCAATATTGGCCATTCATTTTTGACTGTAAAAAGAGCAAATATTCCAGTTTGAGAATTATCGCTTTTGCTCATAAATCTTCGTTTCGAACATCCGGATTCTCAGTCACATTAAATTTAGATTTAAAGTCGTTGTAAATCGTAATTGCCCCAGTCAATAAATCTGGTTGAACTGACAGACCAATAAGATTCGAGGAGTTTGGGTGAAAAAGGAAGTTGTTGAGGTCTTCGCTGACACCGGCGTGCGCGTAATCAAGAATTTTTTGCGCTCCACTTTGGGAATACAACATAACGGCAGTGGACCAAGACGAATACACTTCGGTGAACACATCGGATCCTTGAATTTTCTTACCTATTGCGCTCGAGCGCTCATTCTCGGGAGTATAGAGTTGAACGTAATCCCATTGGGCAGGTAATTCACGCAAGACTTGTGGAAGTAGTTCCAATACTTTAGCCGAGACCCAGGTGTGGTCTTCCACCAATAGTAGGTTATTACCTTTTGTTTGACGGAAGTTTTTCATAAACGTATAAATGCTCGCCCACCTTGAAAGAGCATCCAGATTCCAACCTTCGGCCCCGCTTTTAGGTAGTACAACAAGCTTATTGTGGTTTGTAAACTCGGTTAGGTGAGTTTTTGACTGAAGTATTTGTGTTCCAGATGTGAATCGATTGCAGTAGCGCTCGAACATTGAGTACAAATTTTTTGCATTTAAGTCGGCTCTTGGGTCATCATGATAAGAAACAATCTTGAAGGCAACTTGATTCAAGATACTACGCTTTTTTAGAGATTCGAGTTCACTTGCGGCAAATTCAGCATTATCAGTAAGTGTCAAAAAACCGTATTCGAAGCGGTTATCTAAATGTTGACGCACTCCATTTTGTTCTGCAGAAATTGAAAAATTACGATATTCGTAGTTGACCGGATTAAGAAGGTAGTTAATTTTAGGGATGACTTCTGCTTTCACAAGGTATGTGCAATGAACTAAGGCGACTTCGTGCACACCTCTGTGAGTTCGGGAAATTAATTCATCGTATCGACTTACGTGCTTGTAGCCGCCAATATCGTCATAATCACAATGAAAATTCGAGTATAAATCTCCCCCGCCAGTTCCAGACATTTTTTCACCCTGGGATTTCGCGTTGAAGAGCATGGGAGAAACGATATCTAAATCAAGTGCCACCAATCGTGAAAGGGTTTCAGGAACAATAAAATTGTCTACATCACTGGTGAAATACAGTTCGCATCCTTGTTCTAGGGCCACTTGCATGCTTCGATTTCTAATCGATCCCATGACGCCAAAGCGAAATGAATTCCACTCATGGTTTGCATACGCCGCAAGTTTTGAATCGACTGGCGTGTAGTCAGTTATAACGTCAAAATATTCGTTGCCGTGCTTTGCTATGAAGTCGTCCAGGATTTTCACCGTGTTGTCAGTATTGTCATTTGTGCGTACATACAAAACGATTGACTTTTTTGGATAATCCTGAAGTTCAAGACATTTCAAATATAGGGGTAATGTCTTTTCGGCCTGTTTT
>CAINWE010000198.1 GCA_903854365.1 Oligoflexia bacterium | reverse complement strand
GATGCCTTTGAGATCGCCTCAGGGTTGCTTTTTCCAAGTGCTAAGCTGATTGCAAATTGGTCTTCGCTGAGGACGCGGCGAATCGCTTCAATTTTAGGCTGAAGCGCCTGGGCTACATCCTGGAGCCCGGGGTATTGAGATGTGAGAACTAAGGCGCGCTGGTGAGCCTCAAGAATTTTTGCCTCCCTTTCGTAATTGTAAAAAAGCTGCTCCACATCGGAAGCTAGATTGGCTTGCAAAATCGTATTGGCGTCACGCTCAATTTGTGAATTGAGTTGTGCGATTTTGCCGTCTAGCCACCAGGTGGGTAGTAAGAAAGGTGTTAATCCTTGGAGAGTAGCAACGACACTGATGTAGGTGGGAAGTGGCGCGTGCCAGATGAGATTCGTAGTCAGATGAGGCATGAGATTGAGCCAAGCTGCGGTTGCCGAGCTGCGGGCTTGTAGAAGGTGCTCGCTAGAAATTCGGGCTTCAAAACCTTGATTGAGCGCGGCTTGAATTGCGCGGGGTAAGGAGATCTCTTGGGGTGCTTCTAAAGCGAGGGGAGCTGCTATCTTGAAGCGATGACCGGACAGGGTCATCAAAGGTGCTCTTTGCAGGTCTAAAAACTTGAGAAAAAACTGCCGGGAGTTAAAACACAGACTGACCATTGGCTCAGTCGCGCTGGCATAACATCGACTCGGGTTCAGGTGACCTTGGAGTTTGACTTTGTGGAGGGGGTATTGGCCTGGATGAATTCCAGTGAGGTCAATGAGAAGCTCGTGTTTCGCAGGTCTAGAGATCACGGCAGATCCCAGTAATTCAGCTGACTGATTTTTGATCAAAATTTTAGCTTGGGACGATGATTGATAAGAGATTTCCATTTGAATGGGAGAAGTTTTGTATTTTGCATCAACCCTCTCTAGAATATTTCCTTCGTAATGCCCTGTGTAGATTTTCTTTCTGCATCCAGTCGTTACGAAAACGGCGATCATCAGAAAAAATAAATAAGAAAAATGCTGAGAGCGTGGCAAGCGAAGCCAGATCGGAATCATTTTTGTCCCCCCGGACGTTGTGGCGCAGAGCATTACCCCTATTCTGGAATAGTGCACTCTGAACGGCTTGTCAACCAGCAGCCCAAGGTGAAAGCTATGAGAGAGGCGCTAATAATGCCGACTTTAGCTTCCGCTAAAAGTCGTGAATCAGAGAACGCAAGTTGGGCCATAAAAATCGATACAGTAAATCCGATGCCTGCCAGGCAAGAGACACCCAGAATTTGTCGCCAACTTGAACTTTTGGGGCGGTGGGCTAAGCCGGATTGAATGCTGAGGAAGGCCGCAAGGCTAATGCCGATGGGTTTTCCGAGGGCGAGGCCACAAAGTACCCCGAGACAGACCGGGTGGAGAAATTGGATCGAGGGTCCATGCCAGAGTGAGATGCCTGTATTGGCGAGTGCGAAGAGTGGCAAGACTGTGGAGTTGACCCAGGGTTCAAAGAGACGTTCGAGTCGACCAGCAGTGGCGGATTGGATGGGTAACAGGGAAGCGACGAGTACTCCGGTGAGAGTAGGCTGAATACCGGATTTCAAAAAGGACAGCCAGAGTGCCAGGGTTAATAAAATCGATAGCCCCGTGTTTTTGGGCTTTGTGCGAGTGTGAATCCCAAGCAAAGTCGTCCATAAAAACGCCGCCGCTAGAGATAAAAACGATAGATTTTCAGTGTAGTAAATTGCAATCACCAGAATAGACCCCAGATCATCGATGACTGCGAGGGCTGTGAGAAAGACTCGGAGCGAGGCTGGGACACGTTTCGAGCAAAACGCAAGCGCGCCGAGGGCGAATGCAATATCCGTAGCCATCGGGATTCCCCAGCCGACGCGAGCGGGAGTGCCTCCATTGATGAAGAGGTAGATTAACGCTGGTATGAGCATTCCGCCCACGGCAGCCAGGAGAGGGAGTAGTGCTTTTTTTGGGGTGGAGAGTTCTCCGTGGAAGAGTTCTCGTTTGAGTTCTAGACCAACAAGAAAAAAGAAGAGACTCATGAGTCCTTCGTTGACCCAGTTTCTGATGGAAAGACCAGCGAGATCGAGATTCCAAAAGGTTTCGTAAGTGGCATGCCACGGAGAGTTTGCCCAGAGAAGTGCGGCAGCGGAGGAGCCTAATAAAAAAAGAGCGGCCTTCTTTTTGTCGGCCGCTCCGATACTTCGAGATATTTTTTGCATGCTGATGACAGGGTAAAGCCAGAATAGAATTCAGAGTGAGGTGGGCAATTAAGCTTTTTTACTCCAGGAACCACACCATCCTTCGGCTGCTACGACACCGTTACTGAGCATTTGGCACTTGCCCCATGCACCATTTTTGTCCGTATAGTAGGCGCAGTTTTTACAATATTGATTCTTTGCTTCTGGCTTATTTCGTTGCGGATACTTCGTGAAATCAGTGTCTTTCACGTTGTGATGAAATCCAAGAGCCTTCGCAACTGCGTCGGATTCATCTAGCTTTTTCTCGCCGTCGGGTAGTGCGGATGCCTTTGTTGTTCCAGAATCCTTTGGTTCGGCTTCCTTAGCGATTGCGCTCAAAGGTTTGAGTAATGAGCTGGAAAAGATGAATGCGCCGAAGGCGACTAAGCTGGACCTAATGAAGTCTCTGCGTGTGGATTTAGACATGGTTAGAATCTCCTGGTTTATCCAGGCGAGTAAAGCGCGTTTTCCCGGTCAAATCAACAGCTATTTGAACAGGAGGCTCGGCGCAATCCTGCCCTGCTCCAATCGCCTGTCGCTTGAGCCAAAGATTTTTAAAGATTCTAGTCACTTTGTCACATCTCTGGAATCGGATATTCTGAAGGATCGACTACGCATTCGAAGAGGATAGGACCTCTTTCGTTGAGGCCTTGTTCCAAGAGGGGTCCACAGTTTTCACTAGAAGTGATTGAAAAGGCTTTAAGGCCGCAGGCCTCAGCAACTTGGACGAAGTCGATGGGTTGAAGCTGGCAGCCGTAGGGTGGATTGCCAGCGATGACTTTTTGCTCCCAGTGGGTCAGGCCGAGTTCATTGTTTTTGAATACGAGAATTTTGACGGGTAGCTTGTATTTCGCGCAGGTCGAGAGTTCTCCCATTAGCATGGAGAGGCTGCCATCGCCTACGAGCGCGGTGACCAGGCGATCGGGGTAGGCAATTTGGGCGGCAATGCCATAACTCAGGGCGTTGCCCATAGTGCCAAGAGTTCCTGAAAACGCGAAATGCTGTCCCCTTCGAGCGGGAATTTGTCTTGCCACCCACGTGGCAGCTGTGCCCGAGTCACAGGTGATGATCGATTGAGAGTCGAGACGCTTTCCTAACTCCCAGGCGGGTACGTGAGGTTTCATCGGAACGGATGTCCTTCGTCCTTGGCTTTCGATTTGCTTCCACCAGAGTTCCATCTCATCTTGCAGGCCCTCGAGAAAGTCTCGGTGGAGGTTTCTGTTGAGAAGCGGGATGAGGGCTTTTAAGATTTGAGAGCTATCCCCGTGAAGAGCGAGATCGATTGGGTAGTGCAGGGCGATTCTCTCGAGTGTTCTTTCAATTTGGATAGTGCGTGTCCGGGACGTTTTTGGCAGAAACTCCGCGTAGGGAAACGATGTGCCTACCATCAAGAGCGTGTCGCATCGCTCCATGGCATGTTTCGCTGGAATAGATCCTACCCAGCCAAGGCATCCGACAGAATAAACTGAATCATCTGGCACCACAGCTTTGCCGAGGAGCGATTTCACGATAGGAGCTCCTAGGATCTCGGCCAGTTCGAGGAGCTCCTCGCTGGCTTGGGTGGCTCCTAACCCTGCAAGAATAGCAATTTTTTTCCCCGTGTTGAGAATCTCAGCTGCAATGTGCAGATCCTCACGAAATAGGAAGGTGTCAGAAGAAGAAGGTTTTTCCGAGATTTCCGCGACGTGCGTATGTCTAATTTTTCCCTGTCGTTTGACTGGGAGAGTTTGAAAATCTGCTGGGATGCTGATATGCGCGACGCTTTTCTTTGCTAGGGCTGATCGACATGCTAAGTGCAAGATGGGTTCGACATGGTCGGCGCCCATCGCACGTGCACTGTAAACAGATACGTCTTGAAAAAGGCGGTCTAGGCAGACGTCTTGATAGCTAAAGGTATCGATTTTTTGGTGAGAGGGCATGCCCGTAATCGCTAAAACCGGGACGCCGTCTAATTTCGCATCATAAAGTCCGTTGAGGAGGTGAATGCCGCCGGGTCCCGAAGAGGCAAGGCAAACCCCCAGTTTTCCGGTGAGTTTTGCATAGCCGCAGGCCATGAGTGCGGCAGCTTCTTCATGTCTGGCCTGAACGAATTGCACTCGATTCTGATGTAATCGGAGTGCCTCCATGATGCCTATAATGCCGTTACCGGGTATGCCGAAGATGGTGGTGACGTTCCAGTGATCTGCCAAAATCTCAATGAGTAGATTTGCTGCTGAGTAGGTCATAAGAATTTTTTACACCTCTTGTCAATTGATTTCGAACGAGATGAATCACGAGCCCGCCTATTAAGAAGGCAATCATGCGCCCTGCTTTCAACTGAAAGGAAGTGACTCGATTTTTTTTGATCGCATGGGGCCTAACAAAAGACCTGTATTCTTTTAATGCATTTGAGAATTGAGTCGAGGCGTTAAAATTTGAATTCATAAAAAATTCGAATACAAATTTCAAGCCAGTTCTCTTGTGTTATTGGCCTCGGCCATGCATTAGTCTGCCTCAGCGAATCAAAAATTGATAAGGACTCAACTTATGAAAAGGCAGGTTCTTGCGTTTATTTTTTTCGGGCTGTTTGCTTTGCCATGCGCCAGTTTCGCTGAAAATCCTTCGGTCGTGGAAACATTTCCGGGCTCAGAAATTGACGTCAATCAATCTCTGGCTGACCTTGCGAAGCAAACTGAGACTGTCTTCAAGAAAATTGGCTTTCAAGTCACAAGTAATAAAATCGATGGATCAGGTACTAGACAGGTGATTAAAGGGAGGCGGGGAGAAAATACGGTTGAGGTCCAGCTCACTCAAAAATCCCAGACTCAAACCCACGTGGGGGTCATCGCTAAGCGCGGTTTAGTCGCTTTCAATCAGGATCTCGCGCAGCAGGTGCTTGAGCAATTGATTCGTGCTGAATAAAGAGTAAGACCTCCCTCGGTGTTGAGGGAGGTCTTAGGGTGGTTGAGTGAGCGGTCAGATCATTCGCTGAGTGGCTTCGAGTCCGTTAGGCGGCCAATTGGGTCGCGATTTTCCGTTCCATCATGTTTCGGATAAAATGTCGGGTTCTTTCTGCGAAGGCAAGTTTTTCGGCTGCAATACTTTGGAGGAGAACGCCAACGCCGTGGTGACCGGTCAAGTCAGCAGCGGCGACTAATGCAACGTATTCGCCGATTCTCAGGTGAGTCAAATGACATGCTTTCGTGAGGATGAAGAGGCCCTTTGCTTCAGGAGTTTGGATTTCGGTGAGTTCTCGCTGGAAGTCTTCCATAAAAGTATCGCTCATTTTACTGAGGATCTTGACGGGCTTCTCACCCATGAGTTTGAAGCACTCTTCGAGGGCTTTAATGTTTTGGTTTGCCACAAAGACTCGGGCTTCCAAAGCTTCTTTGATGCCCTTGTCTTGAACTACATGGCTCATTTCGCCGTAAATTTTTGCTGATCTTTCCGCGCCTTGCCAGACGTTGCTCAATAGCATTACAAATAAGTCTTTTTGATTTTTGATAGGCATTTGTCTTACTCCTTTGCGTCTAATGTTGAGTTGAATGGATGAGTCGTGTCGGAACCCTATCCGCCACTTGTCTTGGGCTGGAATTGCAACAATGATTCCTAACTCACTGCTACTGTAGGATCGGATGAGTTTTGATGAGAGCGTGGACCAAAGAGAGAGGTACCGACTCGAATATGGGTGGAGCCCTCTTCGATTGCGATGACGTAATCGCCCGACATGCCCATGGAAAGTTGAGAGTGGGTAAATGGGTGACAGGTATGTTCCAGAGCTCTGAGCCCAGTAAAACTCTGGCGAGCATCTTCCTTGGGATCTGGAATGCACATCAGTCCAAGGATCATCAGTTCATTGAAATAGGTGATGGGTTGAAGAGTTTGTAGCAAGTTCTTGGGCTCAAAGCCTGCCTTCGAGGTTTCTGAGTGAAGATTGACCTCGAGAAAAATTTTTAACTTATCCCCAGTTCCTAGTGCCTTCCAGCGCTTGGCAACTTCGGACGCGAGGCTGAGAGAGTCGACGGTGTGAATGGTGTCAACTATCGGGACTAAAACCTTCACTTTATTGCGCTGAAGGTGCCCAATGAAGTGCCAGCGGATGTCAGTCAATCCTCGTTCTTTGAGTTTTTGGTCCTTTTCCAAGAGTTCTTGGACGTAGTTTTCGCCGAAGTCTCGGTGTCCCAAGTGGTAAAGTGCTTCGATGCTCTCTGCAGATTGGAATTTGCTGACTGCGATCAGGGTGGGCGCTGAGCTCCTGCCGGTTTTTTCGACGGTTTCTGCGATCTGGGTCTTAAGTTGGAAGTATCGCTCCTTTAGAGAGTGCAAATATTACCTGATCCAGCTCAAGAGTTTGATATTAAATTCGCTCTCTAAGTCCAACAGAATTTCGGTCATGGGTAGGCCGACGACATTGGTGTAGCTTCCCTGGATACTCTCAATGAGGGCAGTTCCAATGCCTTGGGCGCCATAAGAACCTGCTTTATCCATAGGCTCTCCGGTAGAGATGTAGGCGTTGATTGTCTTTTCCGAGAGGGGTCGAATCTTGACGCGTGATTCGACAACGCGCACCCAGGGCATCGGTTGGGTTTTTTTTGAAATATCTAAAATGCAATAGCCGGTAAAAACGGAATGCACTTTGCCTGAAAGGAGTTTGAGCATTTTTTTTGCGTCGGCCTTAGAAGTGGGCTTTCCAAGAATTGTTTTACTCTGAGGCGCGACGACGATTGTGTCAGCAGAGATAATTAAGCCCTGATTAAATTGTTTTAGCGCAATCAGTTTTGCGGATTGGGCCTTAGCCGTGCTGAGTCTTTGAACCAGTTTTTTTGGGCTCTCTCCCGGCTGCGGCGTCTCATCAGCATTCGGCGGAATGACATAAATAGGGAGCGAGACTTGTTTCATTAAGTCGAGACGCCGAGGAGAAGTGGACGCAAGGATAATAGGCTTTAGCTTGGGCTGAGTGGTTTTCTGCATCACCCTTCGTGTTTAGACTAAAAGTAGAAATGAGTCGAAACAAATCGAAACTGATTTCTGAAGTCTTTAAAGCTGTCGGTACGCCTATAATAGACGAGCGCCTCGGTCTTCACTCCCGGTTCGCAGATAAAGACTAGGCCGCCCCCCGTTTGGTACACCATAGAAAGGCCAATTCCTGCGGATAAGGTGTTGGCCTTTGGTTTGTATTCGGTTTTGAGGTGGTTTTTAGGGATGTGTCGCATGAGCTTAGCCTTATCGAGACTGCCATATAAGTCCGTTACCGACACTCCAAAAAATGTCCCGTCAAAAGCCAGGGTCACTGCGATGTTTGTTTCTGGTTCAAACTGAGAAATATCGATTTTGGTTGGAGAAGTTTGTGATTGCGAACCCTGAGCTGCTTGAGGGGCATCGTAGACAGCATTGATTAAGAGTTCGTCCAGGGCGGTGAGGACGGTAGATCGTTGTCTCGTGGGCCATTTTCCGGCAGTCAGGTAGATTTTAACCGCTTCCAAAATATGGGATTTTTGAGAGATATTTCTCATCTCGATTTTTTGCACTTTTGCTGTGCCTTCAAAAATTTCGTTCAGGCCGAATGGCTTTCCCTGAATAGCCGCATTCACAATGCGTCCGTAATGAGCTCCAGATTCTTCGGGTTGCTCTGGGTCGCGCTTGATAAAACTGCCCAGGATGGGGCTATGTACGAGCAGTCCTGCTTTGCTGATCGGTAAATCAGAGAGGAAGTGAATGTGGTTGGGTTGGACGTTCTCCGAGTAAAGTCCTAATGATTCTGAAACTGTTTCGTGAAAGGTGTTGAAAAGTGCTTCGCTAGATCCATCCACGAGCACCATTTTTGGAGGCGAGTCCTGCATGATTTTCACGGCTTCTTGAGGGGTTTGAACCTGAACGAGGTTCAGGTCGCTCACTGCGGCGACTGAGTTTGCAAAAATTTGATCTTCCTTGCGGTCTGAGAGCAAAACGAGGGATTTATTCACAGTTTAAGTCCTTCTTGATCGTCGTTAGGGCTTATCGGCTTAAAAATGCTAGGTAGTCTTCGGGTATATCGTCAAATTCTGCTGTGCCGGTGCATTTGCTACATTTCAATGTGGGTAGGTTCATGCCTAATTTTTTCAGGTCCTCGACTTTGAGCAGGCAGAGCTGCTCGGTCCTGCATTTGCCGCAAGAGTAGGGGAGGTAGATACTTTCAATCGCGCCTCCGCAGGTGAAATTTGAGATGAGGTTGATTTGCTCTACAATAGCGGTAGAGCATTCGGTGAAGGTGATTTTTGTTCCTTTGGCTTGGCAGTTTTGAAAGTATTTAATCCACCCTTTGACGCCGATCGAGTTAATTCTCGAGATATCTTTTAAGTGAATTTCCATCTGGGGCTTGGGTTCCCCCAGTGCCTCATCTAATTTTGTGTTTTCTTCGATATTGCCGGAGAGTTTAAATAGAAAAATGGATCCCTTTTGGGATTTTTCGACTTGCAGCATGAGAGCCCCTCCGGGAGTGGTCTAAGTTTCTTCTTTAAATTTTATATAAAAAATTGAAAGGGTTCAATAGTAATTAGGTAGGTATGACAGTTTTTGAGTGGTTTAGTCAAATTGGGGGTCGTGGACGAATCGTATATGCACTACTTTTTCAGTCGGTAGTGGGGAGTGTATGCGTCGACTCTTGCGGGTCATTATCACTTAAGGTGATTCAGTGTCCGTCGAGTCTTTGCCTTCGAGCCCTTTTTTGAAAGCTCCCGCACCTTTTCCGAGGGCGTGCCCCAATTCCGGTAGTCGACGGTGCCCGAATAAAAGGACTACCACAGTAAGAATCAGGAGGTGACCCGCACTTAAACCAAGCATGTCTCTTGGTACCTGAATAGGGTCTTGGCGTCAATCGGGATCCTGTGGTAGGAGAATACTTCAATGAAACCAACTGAATTTCAGTGCCAAATTAAGTCTTTTAAGCAATTGACCCCTACCGTATTTGAAACAGCCTTTGAAGCGCATCAGCCGCTTCCTTTTAATGCTGGGCAATTCGTAAGCGTCATCATTCCTGGTGCGGGCCCAAGCGGACGCGATCTCAGACGGGCTTACTCGATCGCATCACCCCCTGAGGCCCAATCAATCGAACTTTGCGTCAAGGTAGTCGAGGACGGTCCCGGTACGCAGTATCTTTATAGCCTGAGGCCAGGGGATCAGTTACGGGCGATGGCTCCTTATGGGACTTTCGTTTACGAACACAAACCGGGTCGAAATATTTGTTTTGTTGCAACGGGCACTGGGATTGCGCCGTTTCGGTCGATGGCTTTAAGTCAGAATTTTCAGCAAAATCCTCCCGCTCGTGGCTTTTGTTTGCTGGGAGTAAGAACTGAAGACGAAATTCTTTACGCTGAGACGTTCGGGTCGATTCCTAATATGGAGTTCATTCCAGCGGTTTCGAGGGCGACCGAAAACTGGAAGGGCTTCAGAGGGCGCGTAACGGATTATTTGAGGGGGCTAGATGGCTCATTTCCTTGGTTAGAGACAGAGTTTTACCTGTGCGGGCATGGCGGAATGATCAATGAAATTAAGACCCTTTTATTAGAGCGCGGGGTACAAAAGCATTCTATTCATCAGGAAATTTACTACAAGTAAGGGGACTGAGCATGAAGTTGGGGGTGCTTTTAGTTGCTTCGAGTTTAGTGGGCTGTCTGCGGGGTAATGGTACTGGCCAATGCTACCTCGCAACGAATGCTCCCACCGTTAATTATTCGGTCCCGATTGGCAAGAGTTCAACCTATGGTCCGTCTGTAGCGCAGTCTTTTATAGTTGCTCAATCGGGCGGCACAAGTCCGTCACCTTCCCCGAGTTCGAGCGGTTCTTCTTCAGGAGGAGTCAGCGCAGCATTGCAGGCCGTTACCGTAACGCTTTCGCTAGTGGGTTCTTTTCCTGCGGAAGCCCAAACTTTAACAGCCTCAATCGAAGCTGATACTTCGGGTCCTTCTGCAACCGTTCCTTCTACTCCGAGCGGTACTGCTATTTTTACTTCTACTTTGGATCCATCTGCGTTTTCGAAGGCGGAGACTGCAGTCACTTTTCCTTTTCCTTCCGCTACAGGCCTGAGTGCGGGTCAAATTTATTGGTTGGTCTTAACTGGGTCTTGGCCAGTTCCATCCGCCGCCAATGGTACTGCGGCTAGTTATGTGAACTGGTGGGGTGTAAATAGCGCTACCACACTGTATCAGTCGAATGGGATCACCCTTCCTGCCAAGTATTTGAATGTAAATTCAGGAACGTTTCAAAATGCTGCCATTGGAACCAATGTCTCTTTGTTCTTTATTTTAGGGTGTTAGGGATTTGGTGTCTTGCCTTCAGGAATAGAACGTCGCGTTCTTTTTGACTGATGGGATAGGT
>CAINWE010000197.1 GCA_903854365.1 Oligoflexia bacterium | reverse complement strand
CTGGCTACACAGTACGGGTCAGGCGATCGAGCGACAGCAGATTACAAATGCTGTGCTGAGCTCGTCATTGGAAGACGCAGACATGGCTCAAGTGGTGACAGATTTAAATAAAGAAGAGACTGTATTTAAAAGCTCGCTTGCAGCCTCCAAGCGTCTGATACAGCCCTCGCTTTTAGAATTTCTAAGGTAGTGGAGGATTCGAAAACAGGTGAATTGGAGAAAAAAGTTGCAACTGTTTTGGGCTTGGAATAAACCTTTTTTCGGTAAAGGAATACTCGCTTTTAAAAAGATGGAGATCTTATGTTAGTACTAACCCGAAAGCTGGGTGAGAGCATCGCAATTGACGACCACATTAAAGTAGTGGTGGTCCAGATTAAAGGCAAGCAAGTGAGACTGGGGATTCAAGCGCCTAAGGAAACAAAGATTCACAGAGAAGAAGTTTACGCGGCTATTCAGGATCAAAATAAAGAGGCTGTGAAGGCTCCGGCTGTTATGGGCCAGGTATCAAAGCTGTTGAAGGGCTGATGTTTTATTTATCATTTAACTCATAAGGGGTTGAGCGTGATCATAGAAACAGGACGTTTTGGACAGATCACCGTCGGAGACGACGAGAAAGTGTTGATACCTCAGGGTATCCTGGGTTTCCCAGAGTATCAGAGATTTTGCTTGGTCGATCCAGGCGACGATACATTGATTGTCTGGCTGCAGTGCCTTGATAACCGAGAAATTGCGTTTCCGTTGCTTGAACCAAAAATATTCAGGCCTGACTATGCAGCTCGACTGTCGGCTGCGGAGCTCCGAGAACTCAAGCTCGAAAATGTGAACCAGTCGGCTGTATTTAGCGTATTGACCATTCCTGAAGATATTACTCAGATGACAGCTAATTTGAAGGCCCCCTTGGTTATTAATCTCAAGGAGCGTCTCGCTAAACAGGTTGTTCTTCAGGAAAACGAATATAGTATTAAGAGCGAGATGTTTAAGGAGCTGAGGGCCCACTTAGTGACGATTCGCTCACAAAAGCGAACTGAATCGGCTTCTGGAGACGAGTCTAGCCAAAGTTCGGTGATTCCGATTCGTAATATTCCACCTTCTTTGACAGTTAAAAGTTTGAGTATTTAGGCTTGTCCTCGGGCCTTTCGAGACATATCTAAGTAGTTTTGGGCTTCCCGGTTTTTCGGTTCAATCTGAAAGACCCCTTCCCACTCTAGCTCGGCATCAAGTAAGTTTCCCTGGCTATAATGAAGTAGTCCTAGCTGGATGCGGGCCGGGGAAAAGGTGGGGTGTTCCCGCTTGAGTTGTTGCAATTCTTGAATCGACCGCGTGAGAAAGCCTTTTTTAGCATAAGTCTTTGCCCTTCGAATTTTGATTTCGAGGGCTGTTGGGTCAAGCTGGACAGCCTTGTTATATTCCTCTAAAGCCTCGTCAAATCGGCGATATCGAAAATAAAGATCAGCCAATTCTAGGTGCTTTACGGCGAACTTGCGATCGATGCTCCAATCGTCCCGACTCGAGTGGGTGGATATCGATTGATTCGCCTGCTCAAAACTCGCTTAGCGTCGTCGTACTTTCCTAGGTCATTTAGCAATACTGAAAGGCAGACGGCAGCGTCAGTATGGTTAGGATTCAAGCTGAGCGCCCGGCGCATAGAATCAATAGTTTGTGGGATTTGACCTTGAAAATAATGCCAGACCCCGAGCTGATAGTGAGCATCAGCGTCTTTTGGGTGGGCTTGAAGGTGGCCTCGAATTAAGGATTCAGCCTGAGTGAAATTTTTCTGAGACAGTAGCTCCTGAATCTGGTCGGCGTCTAAGGAATTATTGGGTTTACTGTAGGCCATCTTTTTATTTGTCCTTGGTCTTGTCTAAGAATTCGTTTGTTTTTGCTAATTGGGATTGGGCCATCTGCGCTTCAGCGGTATCAGGGTACTGAGTTAAAATATTCTCATATCGGGGTTTCGCTGCAGGGTAAAGTTCACGTCGAAAATAGAAATCTCCAATGAGCAACTCCTTCTGTGCCAAGCGCTTGCGAATCTCTGACACGTCCTTTGTGGCTTCAGGTGCTTCTGTTGCGGTCGGAAACCGATTTAGAAACTGCTGGTATGCGCTTAACGACTTCTTCAGCGGGCTTAGGTCCCGCTCCACGAGCCCAGGAGCATCCTTAAAAAGAGACTTTCCGATGCGGAACATGGCATAGGCAACCTTTGAATTTTTTGGATGGAGATCAGTGAAGATCTGATAATTAGCTGAAGCTTCAGCAAAGTGGTCCTGAATAAAATGGACGTCGGCAATACGGAGTTGGGCCTCAGCTGCGTAATTGGAGTAGGGAAACTTGTTCTTGATTGCTCTGAGCTTGTCAATTGCGATGATGTAGTGATCGCTTTGAATCTCGGCCTCAGCCTCCTTGAACAGGGAGGCTGGGTCATTTTCGTCGACCTTCATTGAGCTGCAGCTCACGAGCAAGAAGGCGATTGGCATTACGATCAGGTTTAAAAATTTATTCATCCGTTAAGTCCCTTCGATCCTTTGTGATTAGATTTAATGATGGCTTATAAAATTAGCAAACTCTTTGACTTAACCCATCCGACTGCGTCGGACGCATAGCGAACCTGGCTCCAATTCTCCTGGGTATTCTCCTCCGAGGTGCTCGGGCCCAGAACTCTCAGTTTTGAGCCAGTTTCCGCTTCGTGAAGGACCTGATAGCGCTCACTTGGGCCGCTGCGGATCGTCTCTCTGGCGACGAGTATGCTACAGGGGTATGAATTCGCCCAAAGTCGGGCCATATACGTTGTGAAGGTAATCCCTACAGCGATGAGTCCAATGTAGGATGCCGGATGGAGAAGGGCTGCAGGCAGGGCTCGGAAGCGAGAATAATTTCGTATCCATACCAAGATTAAACCGAGGGTGAGGAATCCGAGTGTTGCCCGGACCTCATCGAAGGAGATTTGATCTGCTATCTGTTCGAGCCATGAAGAGCCAGGATCCAATTTTTCAAATCCAATTTGTTGCCCGAGTGCCTGTCTGGCAATGGCGAGATTGTTTTGAATGTCGGGATGATGAGGGTGAATCTGATTTGCCTTCTCAAGATTGGCAAGTGCTAATCCGTAATTACCTAAGCGATAATAAGTTGTGCCTAAATTATGATAGTACGAGCCGGTATTTGGTTCGGGATGCTGAGCGAGCGCCTCAAGGGCACTTGCGAAATTCCCTGTCTCAAAGTGAGTTCTCGCCACATTCCAATCGGCCCATGAGTTAGCTTGAGTGTTGGCGTCAGCCGACGCAACCGAACTAAGCAGCAGCAAGAAGAGGAATAACAAAGTTCTCAGTACTCTTCGCATCTCAGAAAAATCCCATCATAGTCGAAGGCTTGCAACAAAAATAAGCTCATGATATCTCTAACAAGGCGAAATCTCAGTCGTTTATGAGTCATCTTTCGCCTCGTATCCTGCTAGCATAGGAGTTTTCATGTCTCAAGGTTTGAATTCCGTCAGCGACACTCTCCGAGGTTCAGCCCGATTTATTGCTGCTAAAAATGAGTTATTAAGCGCGATCCATGCGGCTAGTTCATCCATCTGTGGGGTAAAACAGGGCTCGGGTGGTAAGGAAGGTGCAGAGGCTTTTCAACTAGCGATTCAGGAGTTTTCTAAGGATCGGGGGCGGGACCTTTATTTTCCGTTTCTTGGCTCTGGGCTAGGAGCCGGTCCTTGGGTCGAGTTGCTCGATGGCAGTGTTAAGTTCGATATGATAACAGGAATTGGGATTCATTTCTTTGGGCATTCGCATCCCGCACTTCTGGCCGAACTAGTGGACGGACTTCCAGGGGATGTGATGCAAGGTAATCTCGAGCCTGGTGTAGAGATGAAGCAGTTGCTTCGGGCTCTTTTGTCGAGAGTCGGCGCTGGAAGTCGGCTAGCACACGGTTGGTTGATGTGCAGTGGAACGATGGTGAACGAAGTAGCTCTCAAGATTGTCCGGCAAAAAAAATTCCCAGCTACCAAGGTTTTGGCTTTTAAAGACTGTTTTGCAGGTCGGTCTACGGCGATGCAGGAGATCACAGATAATCCTGGGTATAGGCAAGGCCAACCGACTTATGGAGAAGTATTTTACCTTTCATTTTATGACCCCAAGATCGGGCTTCAAGCGAGTGTCGACCGAACCTTAAGGGAAATGAAGGAGCATTTGACTCGGTTTCCTGGACAGTTTGCGCTTCTTATGACCGAGCTCGTTCAGGGCGAAGGAGGATTTGTTTTTGCTCCGCGTGAATTTTATGTCCGAGTCTTCGACGAAGCAAAGAAGGCTGGATTAGCCCTTTGGATGGATGAGGTGCAGTCCTTTGGTCGGACGGGAGAACTATTCGCGTACCAAAAATTTGGCCTGAATGAATACGTGGATGTAGTAACAGTCGGAAAAATGTTGCAGGCCTGTGCTCTCCTATATACGGCAGAATATAATCCGAAGCCAGGCTTAGTGGCCGGGACATTTTCCGGAAGTACTGCGGCGATTCGGACTGCGCGGCGCGTGCTAGAGCTGCTGGATGAAGGGCATTTTCTCGGCGAGGGTGGACAGATCGAGAAGCTCTCGGGCGAATTTGTGCGACAGCTTGAGGACTTGAAAAGTCATGCTTGCCAGGGAATGATCGGTGAGATTCGGGCTATCGGAGGCATGATTGGATTTGAGCCTTTTCACGGTAAAATGGAAGAGGTTAAAGCGGTTCTGATGAGATTATTTGATTTAGGTGTGGTGGCCTTTTATTGCGGACATGGTCCCTATTTCATCCGAATGCTCCCGCCCTTGGGGGCGATGGATCGCGCTCATATCACGCAGGTTTGTCAGCTGATCCGGCAAGCCCTTACGGACGTCAATCATCAGTTGAAGAATGAGTCTTCTCAGGAGAAGGTATGAAGCGGTTTTTAGAAGAAGCTAAGCGGATGATTCGCATTAATTCGGTCAGCGTTAATGGCAACGAGGAGATGGCTAATTTCGCGGCCGCGATGATGCAAGACCGCGGATTAAAAACACAAATTCAGCACGTAACTCATTCGAACGAAAATATTTCCAAGCGGCAGTTCAATGTCATCGGGATCATCGGAGATCCGCTGGTAGATCGAAAAATTCGAAAGGGCATTTTACTAAACACTCATTTAGATACAGTCAGTCCAGGCATTTTGGAAAACTGGACTGAAACTGCGGGGGATCCGTTTGCTGCTACCTTGAGAGACGGAAGAATTTACGGCCTAGGATCAGCTGACGTGAAGCTCGATTTTCTTTGTAAGCTTCACGCCGTAGAAAAATTTCGGGAGAGAAAGCTTAAGAACCCAATTTATTTGGTGGGCACCTGCGGCGAGGAAATAGGGATGTTTGGGGTGAAGTACCTCATTAAGTCGTTGGCGCTGAATCCGAAGTATGTACTCGTCGGTGAGCCCTCCGATTTGAAAGTGGTCTATGCCCACAAATGTTTAAATATCTTCAGAGTTTCGATTGGTTATCAATTGGTTGAACGCGACGCTAGGGGCTTTAATCGTCGGATTGATTTGCACTCCTTTGGGAAGTCTGCTCATAGTTCATATCCTCACCTCGGTACCAATGCGATTTTGGGTGCGGTGGACTTCTTGCATCGGGCGATGGACCAAGGTTTTGAAATGAGATTTACTCGCTTGGATGGTGGGGATACGATTAATAAGGTCCCCGATCATTCCTTGATTCAGTTTTATTTGACGTCACATCAGTTCGAAGACTTTAAGCGGTTTTTTAGAGAAATGGTTAAGGCTGAGGGCAAGGAGCGCTCCTTTCGGGTTGAACTAGGCGGAGTGGGAGATGCAGGAGTGAGATTTCTTCCGGATCCCCTTTTTCCCTGTTTAACGGATATCGTGACGTTTTTTAAGAACATTTCGTCTGAATTACAGGCGGTCAAGGATGAAACCTATGATCCCTCGCATTCGACCGTGAATTTTGGACAGCTCAAACAACGTCTTGGAGGGATGGATCTTCATTTTGATGTCCGGCTTTTGCCGGAAATCAGTCCCCAGGAACTGGAAAAGAAGATTACGGCTGGCGTGCAGGAGATTGCTGCGAAATATCCAAATTTGAATGTTAACGCCACTCTAGAGAGGATGAATCCTAGTCTCAACATGGGATTAGGCGATTCTCTTATCGAAATTTACCGAGGGTGGGGCACATCCATTGCTCAAGGATGGGCCACTATGAGCAGAATTTTAGGCATCGATCTCGGCACCACCAACTCCTGCATGGCAGTCATGGAGG
>CAINWE010000196.1 GCA_903854365.1 Oligoflexia bacterium | reverse complement strand
GCTACATCTTGCCCCTTCGGCCCGATGATCATATTGATTTCGCTGGTATAGCGACGAGTCAGGGCTTGGGCTTCTTGTCGAGAGAGCTTGGTTGGATCGACTCGAATCCCTCCTTTGGCTCCTCCGAGAGGGAGGCCAACGAGTGAGCACTTAAAGGTCATTAACATCGCTAGGCCGGCGACTTCGGAGATGTTGACTTCAGGGTGGAATCGAATTCCGCCCTTTCCGGGTCCAAGGGTCATATTGTGTTGGACTCGGTAACCTTCAAAGCTCTTGATAGTGCCGTCATCTAAGCGGATGGGTACCGAAACCACGAGGGCGCGCTTTGGTACTTTGAGTCTTTCAGAGATGTTAGGGTCTAGGCCCATCGTTTGGGCAGCTTCTTCGAGCTGCAAGACCGCATTTTTATAAAGGTCGCTGGAGTCCCATAGGTGAGAGCTCAAATTTAATTGTTTATCCGCCATAAATATTTCCTCGGGTTTTGGTGGTTACCTTACTTTTAAAATTCTTTTGAATCAACTATCTTAATCAGGACGGGAGTTGATGCTGTTCTTTTGGTTCCGGTGGGTTCAAGATTAGCGGTATGCAGTTTCGCGCAGGGAGGATCGGGCAAATGGGTGAAAAAAAACTGAGAATCGTGGTGCTTTTTGGTGGGAAATCGGGTGAGCACGAAGTGTCTCTTCGTTCGGCGGCGTCCGTGATGCGGCGGCTGGATCGAGATCGATTTGATGTACTCCCTGTGGCTATTGACAAAGAGGGTCAGTGGTTGGCTCAGAGGATGGACCGAGTTTTGGTACGGGTGATGCGTTGGTCGTTCATCGTGATGCGCCTCAGGTGGTGCTTCTTCCTGGGAGGGGAGGTCAAGCTTCGCGTTTGGTCAGTCTGCAAGGGGGACTTCCGGAGGGATTCGGTCCTCAGGGCGAAGTGGACGTTGTTTTCCCGGTCGTTCATGGCACCAACTGTGAGGATGGTACCCTTCAGGGGCTTTTAGAATTGGCCGATGTCGCTTATGTCGGGTGTGGCGTTCTTGCCTCGTCAGTGGGCATGGATAAGGAGTTTGCGAAGAGACTTCTTCGAGACGCAGGCATTCCAATCGTTCCGTATCTTTGCTTTAAAAAAAGTCAGTGGTTGAAGGACCCCGAAGGATGTTCTCGTCGGGTGAGCGCCCAGTTTAGTTTTCCGGTTTTTGTGAAGCCTGCTAACTCAGGGTCCAGCGTGGGAGTGCATCAAGTCAAGACTGCGAGTGCGTTGGCTGCTGCGATGGATGATGCATTGAGTTATGATACCAAGGTTTTAATCGAAAAATCGATTTCAGCGAGAGAAATTGAGTTCAGCGTTCTCGAAAACTTAGATGCTTCGCAGCCTCCTCTCGTGAGTGTTCCAGGGGAAATTGCACCGACTCATGAATTTTATTCGTACGAGGCGAAATATTTGGATGGCGCTGGTGCAAAATTAGAAATACCAGCGCAGCTGAGTGCGGAGCAGCTGACTCAAGCTCGAGAGATGGCTAGCAAAACTTTTCAGGCGTTAGAGGGTGAGGGCCTAGCTCGCGTCGATCTGTTTCTTGACCGTCAGTCTGGCGAATTCTATGTCAACGAGGTCAATACACTCCCTGGTTTTACCTCGATCAGTATGTACCCTAAGCTGTGGGAAAAGTCGGGAATTGAATATACCGAGCTTTTGACTCGCCTCGTGGAGTTAGCGCAGGCTAGGCACCGGACCAAAAAAGGATTGAAGCGCGAGCGCGTTTAAGACGCAGCCTTTGCAGAGGGTTCCTCAGTCGGTGCCTTGCCGTAATTCGGATCGATGATCTCAAGGTAGTCGCATTCCTTCTGTGGGCATTTATGCATCAGTCCCGCGCGCTTTGTAATTTTTTCCGTGAGGAGCGGGAATTTGCATTGAGGGCAAGGCGACGTGATGGGTTTATCCCAGAGGGCAAAGGTGCATTTGGGCCACTTGTTGCAACTGTAGAAAAACCGACCATATTTTGAGCGTTTTTGAGCGATTTCACCTTCCGAGCAAGAGGGGCACGGAATTCCTAACGTAATCGCTTGCGTGTATTTGCAGTTGGGGTAGTCGCTGCAGGCAAGAAATTTTCCAAATTTACCGTTTTTTACGATCAACGGCTTTTGACATTTTTCGCATTTTTTATCAGTGAACTCTTTAGGAATAATGACGATCTTACCCTGGTCGTCCTTCTTGAAGTCCTGGGTGTTTTTGCATTCTGGGTAGTTTGAGCAAGCTAGAAATGAGCCGAGTTTGCCCCATTTAATGACAAAATTGTGCTGGCATTTTTCGCACTGAATATCGGTTGGGACCTCTTGCTGCTTAATGTTTTTCATCTGCTTTTTTGCAGTTTCAAGGGTCTTTTCGAAGGGTTTCCAGAATTTTCCTAAGATTTTTTTCCAGTCCGCGCTGCCTTCTTCGATGTCATCGAGTTGGTTCTCCATGGAAGCGGTAAATTCGCTGTTCAAAATATCTGGAAAGGAGGCTGTTAAGAGTTCAGTAACGACTGTTCCGAGTTCACTGGGATAGTACCGACCCTCGCGTTTTTCAACATACTCGCGGTCTTGGATATTGGATAAAATGGAGGCGTAGGTCGAGGGTCTTCCAATGCCTTTTTCCTCTAAGTCTCGAATGAGTGATGCGTCGGTGTAGCGAGGGGGGGCCTGAGTGAAGTGCTGCGATGGGGTGAGCACCTCGTTTTTTACAGCATCGCCTGGCTGAATCTTCGGGAGCTTCAGTGCGCCATCCTGAGAATCCTCACTTTTTTCGCCCTCTTCAAATCCCTCGATATAGACGGCGGTGAAGCCCGCGAACTTCAAGACCGATCCGGTTGCTCTGAATTGCTGCAATCGGCCGGCTCCATCTGTGGCCGAAAGATCGACAGCAGTTTGATCATAGATCGCAGGATTCATCTGCGACGAGATAAATCGATTCCAAATTAACTGGTAGAGACGAAACGAGTCTTTTTCTAAGAAATGTTGAATCCTCTCGGGCGGGTAATCCAAAGAAGTAGGGCGGATGGCCTCATGTGCTTCTTGTGCATTTTTTTTAGATTTATAAAGATTCGGCTCCTCCGGAAGGTAGTTTTTTCCATAGTGAGCTGTGATGTACTCGCGGGCAGACTGAATGGCTGCTGGATCGGTTCGGACGCAGTCAGTACGCATATACGTAATGAGCCCGTGAGTACCTAAGTCGCCGAGATCAATCCCTTCGTAGAGTTGTTGGGCGAGGGTCATCGTTTTTTTTGCGCTGAATCCAAGTTTACGAGCCGCTTCCTGCTGAAGTTTGCTGGTAATAAAGGGAGGCGACGGTTTTCGAGATCGTTCCTTTTGTTCAATCGCAAGAACGCTGAATGGTGCTTGGCTCAGGCTTTTGAGGAGTTGATCTACTGTGGCTTGGTCAGCGAGAACCGGGTCTTTGCCATTGGTCTTGAAAAGTTTAGCTTCAAAGTTCACTCCGTCTTTTGAGAAAGTGCCATGCACTTCCCAATACTCTTCGGGCTTGAAGGCTTTGATCTCTGTCTCGCGGTCTACGACCAGGCGAAGTGCAACGGATTGGACGCGGCCGGCCGAAATTCCTCGTTTCACCTTGTCCCAAAGGAGCGGGCTGATTTTATACCCGACGAGTCGATCTAGAATTCGACGGGCTTGCTGGGCGTGATATTTGTCTGAATTCAAGGTTTGCGGATGGCTCATCGCCTCCAGGACGGAAGGTTTTGTGATGGCATTGAAGAGGACTCGATGAAACTTCTTCCCCCGGGCTTTGAGTTCTTCATGGATATGCCAGGCGATGGCTTCTCCTTCTCGGTCAGGGTCGGTGGCTAGATACAACTCAGGGACGAGTTTAGATGCTTTTTTCAGCTCTTCGATGACTTTAACTTTGGTCGGAATGACTTGATAGTCGGGTTCGAAGCCTTTTTTAGGATCGACCCCTAATTTACTTTTTGGAAGATCTTTAATGTGTCCTACACTGGCCTTGACGATGTATTCTCGACCCAGGTATTTTTGAATTGTTTTAGCCTTTGAGGGTGATTCAACAATCACCAGAGCTTTCTTTGCCATCCCCCTAACATAGTCGGAGTGTTTCGTGTTTTTCAAGAGACAACCCACTAGTTCGGCAACGCAAGGCTTAAAGTGTCTTGTTATTGAGTACTTATCAGAGTGCCAAAAAAATCTTGGATCCTCCCTTTTTTCAGTTCGGAGTCCAGGAGAGCGAAAAACCTTTCGGGTTGCCAGCCGATCTTCAGCGCCCAATCGAGCATTTCAGAAACAGGCGCGCCACCTTGGCAGTGGGTGAGGCGTTGCATCTCAGCGAGCAGAGACGCTGCTTGTGGTGTGATCGGAGATGGATGCAGATGAGCTTGTTTTCGGGGGGGCTCGAGAGGCAGGCTCAGCCAAGCGGATCCGAGACTGTGAACTCCCCAAAACGGAATAGCGTGGTCCCTGTCGATGAGGACCTGATTTCCTGCAAAGGCCGGATCGTCGGGAAAACTGGGGAGTGCAAAACAAATCCGATTTTGCTCTCTCGCCCATCGGGCAGTGTTGAGAGCTCCGGATCGTTGGCTGGCTTCGACGATCCAGGTGGCTTTGGACCAACCCGCAATGAGGCGATTTCGATACAGAAAGTTAGATTGAAAACCGGGTGAGCCGATAGGAAACTCCGAAATCAAGAGCCCCCCTTGTCGAAGGATCTGACTGCGGAGCGGGAGCGTCTCCTTGGGGTAAGGTAAGTCCAGTCCGGTGCCGAGAATGCCGACCGTGGGTAGTCCGGTTTTGAGAGCGGCAGTGTGAGCTACGGAGTCAATCCCCCGCGCCATTCCAGAAATGATGATGAGCGGTGTAGACGCGAGTTGGGCGATACGACGTTCTAGAAAGGCGCAAGTTCGAGCTTGAGGATTTCGAGTTCCGACCACGGCCAATCCATATTCAGGTAATTGGTTAAAAATCTTAAAAGCGTCAGGATCGCCCTGGATAAAAAGTTCCTGGGGGGGGTGGGGAACGTTCCAGAGCTCTTTGTCGAGGTTGAGATCAGATCGTTGGATTCGAGTGATTGGAAAATCAGCTAGCATAGAGGCGGGTGGAGAGCAATTGGGACGCCCGACTGTGGAAGCGGCTTGGTCGCAAAGAGCGTTCGCATTTTGGACTCACAGACTGGTTTTAAGACCTAGGAGGAGCCGGTACTGCGGGGAGTGGTTGAGCTTCGATTGGCGCCGCCGGAGGATCGCTAGGAGCGGATGACTGGGTTTGCGAGTTAGCCGGGGGGGCCAAGGGGTCCGGTGGATTATGGAGTTGTGCCGCTCGGGGATCCTGGGGGCCAGGTCCTGGGGCAGTCGCCGGAGCGATCGTTGTGAGAGGTGTAGGTGAATCCCCTTGCTGACTGGGCGGAGGGGGCGGAGGAAGTTCGCCCTTCTGAGTGATTGAGGGCGGTAAGTCCGTTTCTCGATCGGCCGGTGGCGGAGGCGGTAAATCGGTTTGCTGCGCCGGGGGTAGAGCTACCAAAGAACTGGGTGGAGTGGGTACTTCAGGCAGAACCGGAGCGGATTCGAGTGGAGGCTGTTCCTGCGGATGATTGAGCGTAGGACTTGCGATGTTTGGCTTGTCTACACTGTCGCTGACGATCGGTGGGACGTCAGGGCTTTGCCATTTTTCCAGTTGTCTGAGGACCGTGGAGTCTTTGGGACTGAGAGTGTTTTTTCGCTCCAGTTGTTCCAGCTCATCCAGAGCGTCTCCCCCACGAGAACCGAAGCCCCGTTTTGTGTTCAAGTCGGTTAAATCGGTGAGCAGGACGGGTTCCGCGTTCATTTTAATCAGGCGATTGGATCGAACGATGATAGCAGTTGATAAACTTTATGTGACTTGGGTGACTAACAGGTCTGCGTCAATGACGAAACTGGACGCGCTATAAGGTTTGTGAGTGCGTGGATCTTCTTTTTGATAGACCCTGAAAACCATGCCCGGTTGAACGCCATCTTCGGATCCTCGGTTCAGGAAAATCTCCGTGTTTGGCGATAAAAACTGAGAAAACCCTTGCGGGTCGAGCATGATTGAAGCTCGCACCGGATGTGGGCCAGGAATGAGGGCCGGGGTCGTGCTTTTAGGAGGTCCTATGGTGAGGAGGCAGCCTCGGCGGAGCGGTCGTTGAAGGCTCAGGATGGTGCCGATATACAGATTTTCCTGCATCCCAGTTACTTTTACTTTTCCTAAGACCGGGTAAACCGATCCCCCGCGTTTAGCGCTTCGGTTCAAAAGTTGAAGTGGTTCGTCGCTTACGACTGAGTAAGTCTCGCCCAGTTGAATGTCGTCTGTTGCTTGGATCGTGACGAGTTCATTGGTGCTGAGGGTTTCAAAATCTGAGGGGGAGCCAATAATTTTGCCAAATGCCTGAATCTTGCGAGGGTGGATGATGTAGTTGGACGATTCATAGATTTTTAACTTTGGCACCGCGACGCTTCTGAGGTCGACGCCTGCACGTACGTCATCTGAGGAAGTGACCGACTTTTTGACCTCCCAGCTTTGCGGAGGGAGATTTTGCCATTCGGTCGCCCGAGCTCGGTGGGAGGGCGAGGGTAGGGGATTGGGGAATTCATCCTCGGGTTGAGTTTTTTTGACGGCCGCATGCGCTATTGAAAAGGCCGGATAGATCCATAAGGAAATCATGAGAAGTTTTCGGATCTTCATGGCGACTCTTGGCCGTTACCCACTTGAGGCGAGGAATGGGAGGGTTCCGTATGGGACGGTTCTTTGACTGAGTTCATTTGTGCGGGTGCTGTAGGAGGAATTGAGTCAAGCGAGCTACTGGAGGCGGCAATCGGGCCCTCATTGAGATCTGCGCTCATAGGCGGAGTGTTGTCGACCCGTTTGAGTTGAGTGCTTGCGGCCGGAGATTGTGGAAAAGTGGAAGATAAGATTTGTCGGTATCGACTGGCTTCTTGGGGTTTTTTGAGGGCTTCCTCGACTGATGCGAGGCGTTCGAGAGCGTCTGATATATGACTGCTTTGTTGATAGGATGCTAAAAGTTGCCTGTATTCTTGGTGGGCTAAGCGATATTCTTTTTGTTTGAAGTAGGCTTCTCCAATGTAGAACTGCGCAGAGCCGGCTAAAATGTGGTCTCGATTTTTTTCGAGAAATTCTGTGAATGCCAAAATAGCTTCCGAAAATTTTTCCGTTCTAAAAAAGAGGAGTCCATTACGAAAAGCCGCAATGGTATCATCCTGCGTAAACAGATTTTCAGGGTCTTGAGCTGCGGTCGGATGGGCAACGGTGCCAGCGATCCGTTCCGAAGGGGGAAGGGAGATGGTAATGTTTTCTAGTTTTTGTTTGTTAATGAATTGATCGAGTTTAGCTTGAATTTCTTCCAGCTGAGTC
>CAINWE010000195.1 GCA_903854365.1 Oligoflexia bacterium | reverse complement strand
TTCTCGAAGAACTCTCCGAAACCCCCGAAGGGGAATCCGGCCCATCTCCCGAAGAATCAGCTCAAGGCCCAGATCCGGAAGCAGAGCAGCTCCGAGACGAGGAATCTTTTTTAAAAACTAAAGTTCAAGAAGAGCAACTCACTCCAAGTAAAGATGATTTTAATTGGGAGTCTTACGTAGAAGAATTCAACTCAACCTCGAGTTCTGCACCCTCCATGAGAGAGATCAACGACGAACTCCCCAGCTTTGAAAATGTGCTCACCAAAACAACATCCCTGGAAGACCACCTCACCTGGCAACTCTCCATGATTGCGCTCAACAATCAGGAGAAAAAACTCGGGGAACTCATCATCGGCAACCTCTCCGACGACGGCTACTTTAATGCTAACCTCGAGGATTTAGCCCGTGAAACTGAAGTCGAACTTGAAGATGCCGAAGAGGTGCTAAAAATCGTGCAAAATTTTGATCCACTTGGCGTCGGGTCGCGCAATTTGCAAGAGTGCCTTGCCATTCAAGCCCGCTTCCTCGACCCCAGACAACCCCTCGTAGAAACCATAATCAGCAGTCACTTAGGGGATTTAGAGAGAAAAAATTATGCCGCCGTCGCTAAGACACTCTCACTGCCACTCGAAAAAATAATCGAGGCCACCCGCGTCATCCTCGAATTTGAACCAAAACCAGGCCGCTCTTTTAACTCCGGCGACACACAATATATCACGCCTGACATTTACGTATACAAGGTTGCGAATGAATTCATGATCGTCCTCAACGAGGATGGCATGCCAAAACTGAGAATTTCACCCTACTACAAAAATATTCTAGCATCAGCGCAAAAAGATCAAAATAAAGTCACTAAAGAATATGTTCAAGAGAAACTCCGATCGGCAGTTTGGCTCATTCGCTCCATTCACAACCGCCAAAAAACGATCTACAAAGTGACGGAAGCCATTGTCAAAAGGCAACGAGACTTCTTCGAAAAAGGAGTCCAACAGCTCAAACCCATGATTTTGAAAGATGTCGCCAATGACATTGGAATGCACGAATCTACGATTTCTCGCGTCACCACTAATAAATTTGTCCACACACCCGTGGGTATTTTCGAGCTCAAATACTTTTTCAACTCAAGCATTAACGCAGCAGATGGGAGCGACTCTCTAGCGAGCGAAGCCGTCAAAGAGAAAATTCGGCAAATGATTCAAAAGGAAGATCAAAAAAGTCCGCTCTCAGATCAAAAAATTGTAGAAGTTCTCAGGTCAGAAAATATCGACATTGCTCGCCGGACTGTGGCAAAATACAGAGACATGCTTGGCATTTTGCCGTCAGGCAAACGCAAAAAAATCATCTAAACCTCGATCGACTCGTTCCAAGGAAGGGAAGGGATCCATTGTGAAGTTTCATATTACATTTAAAAACATGAACCCCAGTGACTCATTACGCACTTTTATCGAGACTCAATCCGAGGGATTATCCAAATACTTCGATGGAAAGATCACACTCACCTGGGTATTATCGCACGAAAAGCTGAACCACATCGCTCATTGTCATTTATTTGGCGATCACATGGACTACCACGGTGAGGCGAGCACTCAAGATTTTAAGGCATCCATCGATTTGGTTTTTGACAAACTTGAAGCCCAAATCAGGAAACATAAAGAAATCGTAAAGAACCATCTGCATAAAGGGATTCAAAAAGAACCCGTTTCATAAATGTCCCGAATCGCTCGTTCGAATTCACCTCCC
>CAINWE010000194.1 GCA_903854365.1 Oligoflexia bacterium | reverse complement strand
TGAGCTTCAAATTCAACTCGAATTTTATTTAGAATTTCTGAACGCTCCTGCGCAGATTCGCTCTTTTGAGCGGCCTGGATGAATTTTCTGACGGCTTTATGTTGTTCAATCAAAATGACGAAGTGTTCCATAGGTTTTCCTTTCTTCAGCGTCTGAGACGACGGGCTAGAGGCGATGGATTTGTTTTCCACGTTTTACTTATGCAACGCACATGCAAAGCTTATGGAGTAAGCGCTAACCAGCGGCCCCGGTAATGAGAGGGCTGCGCCGAGTCTCAGGCCTTAGATAAGTCGAGAACCATTGACATGCGTGCTCTGAAACTGCGTTGAGGGCTCCAGCCTCCTCAAAGAGGTGGGTTGCTCCTGGGATAATCACCAGGCTAGAGTGGCGTAAATGCTTAAGGGCTTTCTGGTTGAGTTCAATTACGATTTCGTCGTGCCCTCCTACAATCAGCAGTGTGGGAGCAGTGACATCGCTGAGATGAGGAAGTGCGAGGTCTGGCCTTCCTCCTCGGGAAACTACTGCTCCAATGGTCTGTCCGAGCTCCGCTGCTGCCCAGAGAGCCGCGCCAGCTCCCGTGCTAGCGCCGAAGTATCCGAGAGGGAGTTCGCTCGAGACGTCGTGTGCTAGTACCCAGCGGGTGGCGCACACGAGTCGACTGGCTAGAAGTTCAATATCAAAAATATTCTCCCGGTCTTGTGCTTCGTTCCGAGTGAGAAGATCAAAAAGCAAGGTGCCGAGCTGGCCTCGCTGGAGGTATTCGGCTACTCGAATGTTGCGCGGGCTGAGTCGGCTACTGCCGCTCCCATGAGCAAAAATCACCAAGCCACAGCACTGCTCCGGTATGACGAGTGTCCCAGGAAGGACCACTGAGCGGTCGACGATTTCAACTTCCTGGGTGAACGCCTTTGCGGGGGCTGGCCTTAATTTTTGCGGGATTTCATCAGCCTCTCGTTTTTTTCTAGAATTCATCTGTGCCTCGCTTTCTGAATTTTATGAGCAAAGTAGTCTCCCGTGAAGTGGTTGGAATGAGGTGCGGAGATGCATCATTAAAGCCATTGAAAAATGGTCAGCCTGGTTGGCGAAGGCTTTGCTTCATCATCGGGTGATGAAAACTATTATTCCTCGTTTGAGATACAAGCATCCGTTTAAAGAAAGAGCTCGGCAAGATCCTTATCGCTCGAGCAATAAGCCAAAGGATCACCCGCAATGTCCATCGTGTCATTCTGTGAGCGTCAAAGGGAGGTGGCTCTCACCGTTACAATTTTCAAAAATTCGAGCGAACGCCGAAGTATCACAGGAACTGAAGTGTCCAGCCTGTTGTCAAAAAGACGATCAATTTGCGCTCGGAGTTGTGGAAATTCGTGGCCAATCTTGGAGGCGAAATCAAGAGGAGTTGATGAACGCTCTCAGAAATACGGAGGCGATCGCTCGCAGTAGAAATGATCAGGAGCGGATTCTCTGGGTGCGAGAGCTGAAAACAGTGACTAAGGTGTACGTCGCCCTCCCAGAGCTGGCAAGACAAATGGGACGGGTATTGGAGAATAGCTTTCAGGGTTTTACAGAGTTTTTACACTCGAGCGAGGAACCTTATCTCAGAGTGCGTTGGTGGTCAGACCTGACTCATATGAAACACCGACCGGGCCATCCCTTGAAGCCGATTACCGGAGAGCGGCGTCCTGAGAGCGCGAGAATGCGATCCCAAAAATCAAAGGCGTTTCGATCTCGGAGCGGCGGCTAGCTTTTGCGAGAAAGTTTAGACCTTATTGTCTAAAAAGCTGCCGTACTTTCTGAATGTCTTCATCGCTTAATCCCTCTGTCACGGGGGAGATCGTTGCTGCGCTTAACGACAGCATGGTGGGAAGACCGGGTTGGGTAGCAAAGCTTTGCGGGGAGTACATCATGATGGAGTGGAAATCGAAGGGTGTACTTCTCTCGAGGTCAAAGAGTGAGTCGGGGACAATGGCATACTCCGACTTGAAGGCTTCTTGAATATGATCCCACTGAATTTGAATATAGGAATCGCGATCGGGTCTCGACTGCTCATGCACAAAGCCCAGGGCGTGCATGATTTCATGCATAATTTGTTGGGGCTGGCAACCCGGAGAGAGGTGAATCGGCTGTAAGCCTCCCGTTTTACCGATGAACGAGTAGCAGTGTTCTTGGCCAGGCTCAAAAATGATTGCGTCTTTCTGGCCACGGTAGGGAATAAATTGAACGGGTGTGTGCTTTCGAAAATAATCCAGGGCTGTCTCGACTCGCTGTGGATTGGGAAGGTCTGGGTGAATCATGTACGGAATTTTTGGCTGATCCCAGGTTTGTGGGGTCGGAGCCTCGTATCTACCCCGAGTCGCCGTAAACCCCTCTTGCGGTCGCCCTAAGAGAACATCTCCGTAGGCAATAGCCCATCCCTGTGCGACGTGAAACTCAATCCAGTTTCCCTCGGGTTTTTTAGCGTAGCTGTTTTCGGGTAAGCTTCGATCGTTCGAGTCAGAACCTAATTTTTGTGGCTTCTTTGCAGTCGGAGGGCTGATTTCAAATTTTATGGGGACCAGAACGATGGGGGG
>CAINWE010000193.1 GCA_903854365.1 Oligoflexia bacterium | reverse complement strand
GTCCCTATATTATTGCAGTGAGCGTTGTATCGCCCTTTATCAAGTTCAAAAATGCCTCGAAAGAGACGATTGATGCCTCAGATGAGCTAGTTGAAGAAATTCGCCGGGCATTGATTCAGGCAGGTCAAAAACTTTCTAAGCATATTCGTCGGGAAGTCAAAGCAAACGAGTTGGAGGAGAAAATTCGGCACATTGAGCAGTTCTGCCCGATTTTGGTGGATGGCCTTTGCCGCATTACTTCCGCCAGCGTAGCCCGAAGGAAGAAGGCAGAAGAAGGATTGGTAAAAATTTTGGGCCGCGATGCTCATATCACCCAAACTGAACTCGAGGAAGCCCACGCCGTTTTGGAGGCGCAAAAGGGTTCCATTTTAGCAGATGAAATTGTAGCTCAAGAGGTAAAAGACTAATGCCAAGTACAGACCAGAATATTCCGAAGCTGAGTAAAGAACTTTGTAGTCGCCTCTTAGCGGATTTGGAGCGGGCCAAGCGACCTGTTCTTTATGCCACGAAATGCTCGCTAGATAACTCAATTTATAATAGTCGGAACGGTTATCTGACTCCGGGGCCAAAAAAAGTAGCTACCGAATTAAACGTGAGTTCGGTGAAGCGAATGGCGCGGGCGATTTTTATGCTCGAGATCCTGCTTCGTAATATTGATACGGGAGCTGTCAATACAAAGCGCGAACTTTACTATATTAGCAAAGGTGAAATTAAGCACAATAGTGGTCTCAAGCCTCTAGATTTTGGTGACCAGGATGAGTCGGATGAGATCATCGACTTTATTTGCGAAATGCTCGAGTGTTATCGAGAGGAGCTGAATTGTTACGCGAATGATCGAGGCGGTCAAACCTACTCTCAACAGCTCGTTGTGACTGAGACGCTTCCGGATGGTGATCAAGCGGTGGTGGATCTCTCGAAGTTAGGAACGACTCCGTTTCAGCCGAAAAATAGACCCCAGAACCTCAAGCTGTCGGCTCGGAAGAAAATTGATTTTTGTTTGATTGTCGAATCTGAAGGTACGGCAAACACTTTGGTTGCCAACGGGTTTACCAAACGACATGCCTGTATTCTTCTCGGTGCTCAAGGGGTTCCTTCGAATGCAGTTCGAGGTTGGTGTAAGTTGATTCAGGATCAATTGAGTGTTCCGCTCTATTTTTTTGGAGATCTCGACGCCTACACGATGCAAAATATTTTTCGAACCCTCAAGGCTGGATCAGCGGCGAGTTTGATTCGGAATTCAGATTACAGTGCCCCGGATGTCAGATTTTTAGGGGTGCTGCCTGAGGACATTCAGAAGTATGATTTGAATGATTATCCCGTGAAAGAAAATGACGCTCAGGAAGTCAGAGCCCTCAAAAAAGCTCAAGACGCGCTCAAGAACGATCCCTTTTTTCAGGATAAGAAGAACAAAGGGCTGGCTCAAATTCTCAGGTGGCTCCTCGAGAATAAACGGCGTTGTGAGCAGCAGGCTTACTTTACCGTTGATCCTCGAGATCCCACGATGCCTGAGAAGATTATTGTCGAAAAAATCAAACGCGGCAATTTTGTTTAGCCCTTGATTCTGGGACGTGTAGGCCCGTTGGTGAGCTAGATCAGGTGGAGTGCTCGTCCGGCTGCGTTGATCACGGAAGCAATGCGGACTGTGGTTTGAATGCCCTCCGGCGTGATCCCCACTTTTTTCACTTCGTGAACATGGGCTTGAATACAGGAGCCGCAGCCGGCAATGGCCGAGACGGCAAGGCACATGAGCTCAAAGTCTACTTTGGGAATTCCGGGTTTGCCAATGAGATTCATTCTGAGTTTGGCGGGAAGCTTCTTGAGTTCGGGATCGTCGGCGAGGTGGAGAAACCGGTAGTAGACGTTGTTCATGGCCATGAGCGTCGCCGCTCCTTGAGCCGCGTGTCGGACCTCCGGAGTAATCAGGGGAGCATATTCCTCCTCGATGCTTTGGATCAGTTCTGGGGTCTCGACCGAGTAGGCGCAGGCGACGGCGATGCCGGCTCGCTGCAGGTCAGTCAGGCCGGGAATATCAGCCGATTTTAGGAGGGTATCGAGATTGAGGCGTATATCTCGACCAAAGTCAGGGATTTTTTCTAGGGTTTGGGAGAGAGACATAACTTTTTCCCTTCGAGTGAATGGAGCGGGGTAAGGACCCCGCTCCGGTTTGAGTGGGATTGACTGGTGCTGATGATTAGACTTGGATGGTTTCTTTACCTTTTTCCCAATTGCAGGGGCAGAGTTCGTCGGTTTGGAGCCCATCGAGGACGCGGAGGACCTCATTTGGATTGCGTCCCACGTTGAGATCCGTGACATAAACAAAGCGGATGATGCCCTCCGGGTCGACGATGTAAGTGGCGCGTTGCGCAACTCCTTCGTTTTCGTCGATGATACCGAGGGCCGAGGATAGCTCGCGCTTGACATCGGCGAGCATTGGAAAGGGGAGTGAGTTGAGGTCTTTGTGATTTTGGCGCCACGCGAGGTGGACGAACTCTGTGTCTGTGCTGACCGCCAGAATTTGTGCGTCGCGGTCCTTGAATTTGCCGTTTAAGTCCGCAAAACCTTTGATCTCTGTGGGACACACGAAAGTGAAGTCTTTCGGATAAAAGAACACGACCATCCATTTACCCTTGAAAGTGGAGTGATCTATGTCGACAAATCCGGTCTTTGGATCGTTCGATACTGTTGCTTTGACCTTAAATTGAGGAAACTTCTTGCCAATGCCTAACATAAAAGAGTCTCTTTCTCGAGTGAGGGGGTGAGGGTCTCACTTCGTGTCTCTAGAATCGCAAGAAAGTCGGTATTAATAAAATCGATTATTTCTATTTTTTGATAGATAGAATCTATATGTTATCATCTGAATTAAGATGCCTACACTCGTTCAGTTAGAATACGCATTAGCAGTTCATAAATTTCGTCATTTCGCGAAAGCAGCGGCTGCTTGTCGTGTCACTCAACCCACTTTGAGCCAGCAGCTGCAAAAACTCGAAGATGAGCTGGGTCTGATTCTTTTTGATCGCTTACAGAAGCCCGTGCTGACTACTCCCGCAGGAGGTCGATTTTTAGCTCAAGCTCAGATTGTGATGAGGGAACATCAAAAACTTTTGCATTTGGCAAAAGAGAGTCAGGAAGAAGTCAGTGGTGAGTTTCGTCTGGCGATGATTCCAACGATTGCGAGTGATCTGATTCCGCTTTTTGTGGAGCGCTTTTCGACCCAGTTTCCTAGGGTCGAGCTTTTTATAGAGGAGGCCAAGACAGCAACGATTCTGGAGGAGCTCCAAAACGACACGTTCGACGGTGGGATTCTTGCCACGCCGCTGCTTGAGGGTGGATTGAAAGTGCATCCGCTTTATTACGAACCTTTTGTGCTCTATTGCTCTCCGGATCATCCCTTGAGCCGAAAGAAAAAAATCGCCGTGACCGATTTGGACGCCACACAAATGTGGATGTTGACGGATGGTCACTGTTTTCGAAATCAAGTGGCTAATTTTTGCTCCCTGTCCGGGAGGCAAGATTCAGCCGTTTTAAAAAATGTGCGTTTCGAAAGTGGGAGCCTAGATACGTTACGAAAGCTTGTTCAGAAAAGTCGCGGATATACTCTGCTTCCGTTGATGATGACCCTAAGAATGGATGCAGCGGAGAAACGGGAGCAAGTGAGGTCATTTGTCGCGCCTCTTCCTGCGCGTGAGGTTTCGCTCGTTTATCGACGAGATCACTGGAAATTAGAGATGATCGCGGCCATTGAAGATACGATACGTTCAGTCCTACCGACTTGGATTCGGCGCACGAAGTCAGCAGAGTTAGATGTGCTTGAAGTCTGTGAGTGAACGGTAGAATTCAACGTGCTCGCTTTTTAAATTTTTGGGTATCACCTGCGAACTCTTGCGATGTACTCGTCCTGAGAGGTCGCAGTCCAGGCGTTAAAAATTTGGATTCCACGCCTAGACTTAGGATGCCCAGGACGAGTAGGTAGCAGGCGTCGTGTATTGGCTAATGGTCCGGTTTTTTCATACCGACGACTTGAAGGATCGCTTTGCAGAGCTCGTTGGTTCCTACGGGTTTTGCAAGGTGTCCGTGGAACCCGGCTGCCAGCGCGAGCTCGATATCGGGGTGGGTGGCAAACGCGGTCAAGGCGAGTGCCGGGACGTTTCCTCCTTTGGAAGCAGGAAGCGCTCGAATTTTTTTGATGAGCGAGTAACCATCTTCAACTGGCATCGCTACATCGCTGATGAGGACGTCAGGAACATGGGTTTGGAAGCTCGACCACGCCGCTTTTGCGGAAGAGCAGGCAATCGGTTCCCCTCCGTAGTCTTTGATTGCTTCTACGAATGCTTCGAGAGAGCTTGGCTCGTCGTCCACGACTAGGATGCTCAGGCCGGCCAGAGCAGGTGATTTTGTAGGGTCGAGAGGAGCGAGCGCGTGCATTGTAGCGAGGGTAAGAGATTCTGGTAGGAGAGGGAGTAAGACGGTGAAGGTGGCGCCCTGGTTGATTCCTTTGCTCTCCGCTTTGACAGATCCTCCGTGCGCTTTCGTCAGGTCTTGAACCAAAGCTAGGCCTATACCCAGACCGCCGTGAATTCGAGAAGTCGTACTGTCCTGTTGAGAGAAGCGGCTAAATAAATGGGGTAAAAATTTTTGATCAATTCCGCGGCCGTGATCGATCACTGCGATGGAGGCACAAGGTCGGTTTTGATCGGAGGCTCTGGAGAGATAGATCTCAATAGAGCTGGATTCTGGCGAGAACTTAATCGCGTTGGTGAGGAGATTCCAGATGATTTGCTGGACTCTCCCCGAGTCCCCTTGAATTTTTCCCGAGGAAAGGCAGTCATTTAGTATTATTTTGATCTGTTTGGCTTCCGCGATGGGTCGAACCGACTCAATCGTATTTTGGATGACCTGATGAGGATCTAGGATACTAAAGGTCAGTGAGAGTTTGCCTGACTGAATCCTGGAAACGTCCAAAAGGTCGTTGATGAGTTGGCCTTGAACTTGGGCGCTTTTCTCAATCGTGTCTAGTCCTCGTTTGAGTTTTTCTGCGTCCAGGTTCCCCTTTTTGAGAAGCTGGGACCAAACCAAAATTGAGGTGAGAGGGGTCCTGAGT
>CAINWE010000192.1 GCA_903854365.1 Oligoflexia bacterium | reverse complement strand
GGATTAGGATTTCGCCATACGTTAAACCCCAAATCTTCATGATTATAATCAATACCCGTGTCAATGTCGGCAACAATAAAGTTCTTACTACCAGGATGCTCTCTCCAAGCGCCCAAAGCACCGATCCTTTCCATACCCCAAAGGCGCCCCAGGTCTGGATCGGTCACTTGCGGAGCCACCTCCGCGGGAGCCGCCGTTAAATCAGGTCTTTTCAAGTCCCCTCCGACATCTCCACCTCCGATGTCATCATTGACGGCAACGCGACACCCTAGCGGCAAGGACAGTCCAGGAAATACGCACGGATAGCGCAACCCATCAGGGGGGCTAGGTAAAGGTTCTGTCTGAATGGGCAAAATAAACAAGAGGTAATTGGGCTGAGCGAATTCAACTGAGTCATCTTTCCTTAATTGAATGACCGCGTCCTCAACAGAGGACTCTTCGTCCAAGGTGAGGTGTTCCAAACTTCTGATGAACTTGGGATATCGTTGAACCTTTTTAACGCCAAGCGTTTGATACAGAACATCCATCGCAGATCTAGTTCGGAGAATACCGTCTTTGTACTTAACGATCACTTCTCCAGGCTTATAGAGTGCCGCAGACGCCACCGTACTACCACTTAGCACCAATGCAAGCAGTACTTTCTTCCCTGATCGTAGCATTTTCGCTTCCCCCTTATTGTCATGATACAATCCTAACAAAAGATTAACAATCAAGCATACTCGAGGCAGTCTAATTGTATTAGAATAATTTGCAAATTTAACGCGGCTATATATTTTTTCCAATCGGGTTGAAATTGATCTTGGAAAGGATTAGATTTGAAAAATTTTAAAATCAAACCAATTTCTAGCACTCCTATATTGAGATAAAATATGAAAAATAGCTTGTCTTTTCTAGATTCAATCCAGGGTAAAGTTTCAATTATTACCGGCTCTGGGCGAGGCATTGGGGCAGAAACCGCGAAAAAGCTCGCTCAAGCCGGCGCTACAGTTATCCTTAATGACATCAATGAGGAGGCAGTCGCCTCGATCAGGATGGAAATTGAAAAAATAGGAGCTCCGTCTATGAGCTCAACCCATGATATCTCATCGCATAGACAGGCAGCCGACTTAGCTCAAGAAGTCAAAAGTAGATTTGGAAGGATCGACATTTTAGTCAATAACGCTGGAATTACAAGAGACGCGCTGCTTAACAACCTTACTGAGGAAAAATGGGACGAGGTCATCCGGGTGAATTTAAAAGGGCCCTTCAATATGGGTCAAGCTTGTGCACGAGAAATGATGGAGCAAAAATACGGAAAAATAGTGAACATTGCCTCAGTCTCGCTCAACGGAAATATCGGTCAATCAAACTACGCTGCATCAAAATCTGGCTTAACCGGATTAACCGGAACCTGGGCGCTAGAGCTGGCAAAATATAATATCAACGTAAATGCCGTCGCACCTGGTTTTGTCGATTCCGCTCTAACCAAAAAAATTCCAGAAGACATTAAAAATAAATTTGTAGAAAGAATTCCATTCAAAAGAATGGGGAGACCAGAAGACATTGCAAATCTAGTCGCATTTCTAGTTTGCGATAACTCATCCTACATTACGGGTCAATGCATCACCATAGACGGTGGGCTCACCACCGGCGCCTAATACTAGTCCGAAAAACAAGGCGGGGGGACTGGCTCTTTTGCCACTCCCCCCGCCTTGAAGAGCCTCTCAACAAATCCACTGCTACATTTCTTTTTCTTGCTGCCTGCGCATATAGGTAGGAATATCGTACTCATCATCTGTCAGGTTCGTGATACCTAAGCGCTGCGCAATGGCTCTAGCCCGGGCTAACTCAACCGACTCAGCGGCAACGCCATGAACTGGAGGTACAGCTGCAATTCCGGACACGATCGGCGATTCCTTCGCCACAACTTCCTCCAGCTCCTGCGACGCTTGAAAATCATTGAACACCGTTCGGGCCTCTGCTTCCGACTGCTGCCTTTGAGATTTTGCTGCAGCTAACATCGCAGCCGAAGGCTGCGGCGGCACCCGACTCGGAGGGAGCGACTGAGCCTGGTCAGTCATAGTAGGCGCACTCACCCGAGCGTTAGCCTGGACAGGCGTTGCAGGCGCGCTCGGAGCTGCCGCTGAGCGAGTCTGGCTCTGTTGCGCTGCAACCTCACCATAATTCTTACTCTCTTGAACTGTAGACTGAACAACAGGAGCGTTCGAAGGGACCTGGACCAAGGTTGCCTGAGGAACCCCCAAGCTAACCACGCCACCCAATCCCGTGGCAATTACGGTCACCTTGACGGCATCCTTCATCGACTCGTCGATCACAGTCCCGAAAATAATCTCGGCATCTTCATGAGCGGCCTCCATAATTAATGTCGTTGCCTCATTGACCTCATGAATTTTTAGATTGGACCCACCCGTAATATTGATAATAATACCGGTAGCTCCGTCGATTGAGATGTCCTCTAACAGAGGACTCGAAATTGCATTGGTCGCCGCCTCAACTGCCCGATGCTCACCCTCCCCGAAACCAATCCCCATTAATGCCAAGCCCTTATTTTGCATGATGGTCTTAACATCTGCAAAGTCGCTGTTGATCAAGCCAGTATGATTAATGAGGTCCGAGATACCCTGAACAGCATTGAGCAACACCTCGTCTGCACGCTTGAAAGCGTCCATCATGGAAAGAGTCGTCCCTGAGATAGCAAGCAACCGTTGATTAGGAATAGTAATCAGAGAATCGACACTCTCTCTCAGCCAACTCATCCCCTGTTCGGCATGTCGCATTCGCTTTTTGCCTTCAAACATAAAGGGCTTGGTCACCACACCCACAGTCAGAGCCCCAATCTCTTTTGCAATTTTCGCAAAAACGGGGGCTGCTCCTGTACCTGTACCACCTCCCATACCGGCAGTAATAAATACCATATCCGCGCCCGCGAGCACTTCCGAAATTCTTGCATACTCCTCAAGGGCCGCCTTACGACCTACTTCAGGATTCGCACCGGCTCCTAATCCCTTGGTGAGCTCCTGCCCGATGGGCAGCTTCATTGGAGCAAGGGAAGCCTCCAAAGCTTGCCGATCGGTATTCGCGGTAATAAATTCTACACCTTCTAAGCCGGTTCGGATCATGGTATTGACTGCATTGCAACCACTTCCGCCCACTCCGACCACTTTTATCTTCGCACCCTGACTGGCAAATTGATTTATATCGAACATATTAATTTGGTACCCTTCTGGTTTAGAATAAGTCTTTGATCCAGGTCCTCATAGACCCGCGGACTTTATCGTAGATGTTTCTCTCCCTCACTGGGGATCGAGTTCTTGAACTATTTCTTGCTCCATATTTCAAAAGCCCAACCACCGTTGCATACCTAGGGGAATTCACCACATTCCTTAAACCGCCGACCCCCTGTGGAAATCCCCTCCTGGCTGGGATCTCAAAAACCCACTCAGCCAGTTCTGGCATCCCCTCCAATAGAGTTGCTCCCCCCGTAATCACAACTCCCGCCGACAGTAAGCCCTGAAATCCAGATTTTATGACTTCCCTCTGTATTAGAGTGAAAATTTCATCAACCCGAGGCTCAATCATTTCAGCAAGCACCTGCCTAGATAGAACTCTCGGACCTTTCCCACTCACCCCAGTAACCTCAATCGTTTCATCCGCCTTAACGAGCGCACGAAGTGCGCACCCACGACGGACCTTCAACCGCTCCGCCTCGACCTGAGTCAGGCGCAAACCCAGCGCAATATCGTTGGTGATCTGGTGCCCACCCAACGGCAACACCCCAGCATGAACAATCACGCCGTCCTTGAAAATAGCGATGTCGCTAGTACCACCCCCTAAATCTACCAAGAGTGCTCCTACTTGCTTCTCCTGACTAGAAAGAACAGACTCACCTGAAGCAATGGGCTCTAAGCAAAACTCTGCAACCTCCAGGCCCGCCCTCGTAGTACACTGAATAATCGTCTCAGCCGAAGAAACCATGCCTTGAAGGTTTCCCTCAACTTCTAATCCGCCTTGATCGATTCCAAATCCCTCCGAAATCCTGGGCTGCACTAACCCCCCGGCCATTCCCGTATAAACAGTAGAAACTTTCACGCCGGCCATCAGCTCAGCCTCTTCTACGGCCCTAATCAAGCTATCGACGGTGGCATCACTATCCACTATCACCCCTCTTCGTAAGCCGGCAGAGGGAGCGGAGCCCATGCCTATAATCTGCAAGGAGCCACCCGAGTCATCATCCTCAAATTTTCCGACTAAACAACAGGTCTTGGTCGTCCCCAAATCCAGGCCAACGACAAAATTATTTTTAGGCATCACTACTTCCCCCCGCAGAGCGGAATCAGCTCCACGTTTAGCCGGATTGAACTAGGTAAAATTTACCCCTATAAGAATTCTAAGAACCATGCGCGGTTTTGACAACAATCTTTTTCCCCGCGTCAGCCCAGATCTGCCGCACGAACACTCCCTGCTCCCCCAAATACTGAAAAACATTAGCCAAGTGCACCAAACGAACATCTAAATTGGTCAAGACATCCGTACCGAAATCAACCGTTGCCCTACCAAATACAGACGAACTAATACCCGTATTAGACTTGGAATGCTTCATGGCATAGGACACAAGCGCTGTAAACCCTCGATCATCGTCCCAATTCACTGAAGAAATCGCAGATACGCCACTCACTGAAGCAGCGTCCCAATTCGCTATGAGCTGTAGAGCTTGTCGAATTCTCTCTGGATTCTGTTCGTTAAACCCTCCGAGCAGGGGTAGGTCAGGAGACCCGACTCTATTGGCCGAACCGTAGACCCTGCCCGAATCGTCGACTAATGCTAAGTCACCCTGTTTACTTTGAATGATAGCTCGAGGCTCTCGATAGGTGATAAAAACCGCTAGCGTATCCTTAGGCTTCACCTGAATGCTCACGCGCTCGATCCACTCGCTGGCCGTGAGACGTTTTTCAATCGCCTTCAAGTCCAAAAAAAATAGGTTTACGCTCCCGGTCGGAACGGCAGCCAGATTCAGGATAGCTTGATTACTAAGAGGCGGTATCTCAAGAGAGCTCACAACTTCTACCTTCTTCACTGTGTAGAGCTCAGAGTGAAAAGCATAGAAAAGGCCAATGAAAGTGCCTAGGATTACAGAAGTCGAAAGGCCTAGAATCAAAATATTCTTAAACTTGCTCATTTCAATGAAATCATCATAGCTGTTGGGACTCAGGATGACTATATAATTGATTTGAGGTGTTCGAAGGGATGTGCGAAGTACTCAAACATGCAGATTCTATTAGCATTAGTCCTATTATTGACGTTCGGCTGTTCTAGTACTCCTAAGGCGAGTCGGCCCGAAACCGACCCGCTACTTCGCGGCATGTCCATCCAAGAGAAAGTCCCCCTTGCGGGAGCATTCTCAGTCAATCGAATACAATTTAAAAATGGACTCAAAGTCCTGGTTATTGAGGATCATGCATCACCTACCTTTGCTTACCAAACCTGGTTTAAAGTCGGCTCTAGAAATGAGACTCCGGGAAGGACGGGTTTGGCTCACCTTTTCGAACACATGATGTTCAAAGAAACAAAGAGCCTTAAAGACGGAGAATTTGATCGTCTCTTAGAAGGCGCAGGAGCCGAAGGCGAAAATGCGTTTACCAGCAGAGACTACACAGCCTATATCCAAGAGCTGCCATCGAGCCAGCTCGAACTCATCATCAAGGCTGAATCCGAAAGAATGACAAACGTCATTGTCAACGATCAATCTTTTAAAACAGAACGAGAAGTAGTTCAAAACGAACGGCGATTCAGAAACGAAAACAGTCCAGACGGCATTATGGATCAAGAGTTATTTCAGATCGCGTTCGAGAAGCACCCCTATCACTGGCCGGTCATCGGGTATCAAAGGGACCTAGACTCGATGTCTGCACACGATGCCTCCAAATTTTATCAGACTTATTACGCACCGAATCACGCTACTATTGTCGTAGTTGGAGACGTCAAAACAGAGCAGGTGAAGGCGCTCGTTGACAAGCACTACGGCCATCTTTTACCTCAATTGACTCCTGAAATTCCTCAGATCACTGAACCCGCTCAACTCAAACCTAAGGAGAAGGTACTCAAGCTAAATATTCAGGTCGAAAAACTCTTGATGGGCTATAAGATTCCAAATTTCCGGCACGAGGACATGCCAGCTCTGGATCTCATTCAGCGCCTGCTGACGGATGGAAAAAGCAATCGTCTCCAGGAGGCACTCGTTGATACGGGTATTGCCAGCTCCGCCCGGTCGGATGACTTTGAAGATCGTGATCCATCACTCTTTTTAATCATGGTCAATCTCCAAATCGGAAAAAAAGCAAGCGCGGCCGAGAAAGTCATTCTTAGCGAACTCAAGTCACTCTCCGAAGTTCCCGTGTCTGAGGAGGAGCTAAAACGAGCTAAAAACAAGAGCAAATTTGCCTTTTACCAAGGTCTAGAATCTAATTACGACAAGGCCTATTTTTTGGGAGTTTATGAATCCCTAGCAGACGACTTTTCTGTTGGCCTAGAGCACGAGAAAAAGGTAGCAACTGTCACGCCTCAAGACATTCTGAGGGTCGCGAAGAAGTATTTTCAACCTAATTCTCGAACCGTCATTAAAGGAGTAAAAAAATGAGATTCCCTTACCCACTTCGTTGGATTCAATCAGGGATCATCG
>CAINWE010000191.1 GCA_903854365.1 Oligoflexia bacterium | reverse complement strand
CTCCAGGGGGGCGCGTTGGATCTTCGATCGCGATCCAGAGGGTCCTCTTCCTTTGTTCAGCAAGACTCATCGCAATAGCCTGAGAAATGGACGTTTTGCCGACTCCGCCCTTGCCGTGAACAAAGATGAGATTTCGATGAAGAGTTGCAGCGATTTTTCTAGAAGTCTCAGAATTCAATGATTTCATTTCCGATCTGCACGTTGAAGCAGTGCTGAGCTGACGCTCACACTGTCGAGCGTAAAAAACGGGCTCGAGTTTGAGTCCGTTGCGATTGCTCAAGTCTGCTCCAGTCCTACTCCGAAGCGCATGGGATCTCAAGCTGTACTTCTGCTTTGCGCTGGTTGAGTCGGGAGCGGGGTGGGGGCTTGGTCTGAGTAAAAAAGAAGGGGAATCTATTTACAAAAAACTCGATCTCGGCATAAACTGGCTGATATTGAGCAGACAAGAGGGTTGAGTATGCGTAACTTCAGTCAAATCGTCGGAGTGAGTTTTGGGTTCTTCGTATGGGCTTTAGGTGGATGCGCTTCTGGGCCGCGAGCTTTTACCGGAGGAGCTTATGATGACCCAACGCGCGTTGAGCTCTTGGATGACAAGTTTAACGAAGCGGACATGCAGCAAATGGCTGACACGATGATTAAGTCGTTGGTGGCTTGCGGCTATGTGTCTAACGCGCCGAAACCACCTATTGTGATTGTCGAGAAAGTGGCTAATCGGACGCAAGACCACATCGATATGCTGTCCCTCACGAATAAGATTAGAACTGCGCTGATTAATTCAGGTCGGGTACGCTTTGTAGATAAGGAAGCGCGCGAGACCCTGGATGAAGAATATGATTACAACGCAGCCGGTCATGTTTCAGCAGTGACCCAGAAAAAACGCGGAAATCAGGTCGGAGCGGATTATATTTTAAATGGGAGTTTGTCTACGAATGTACAGGAGCTGGGCGGAACCAAATTCGTCTATTATAAGTTGACGATGAATTTGACCAATCTGGAGACTTCTACGATCGACTGCACTCAGGAAAAAGAACTACGCAAGAAGTTCAATAAGCAAACCTACGGACTTTGATTGAACCGGGTACTGTTAGGTCGAGGAGGAGCCTGGCTTGGGTTGCTCCTTATCGCAGGACTTACAGGCTGTGTGTCTGCTCGAATGGCCGATCGCGTAACAGACGATTTATTTAAATCGGGTCAGTACGACCGGGCAGCTGCCCGTTTGGAGCAGGGTTGGAAAGCGCAGGGAGCGAATGGTAAAGATGCCTTGCTCTATCTCCTGGATCTTGGCTTAGCGTACCATTCTGCAGGGCAGTATGAGGCAAGTAATCAAGCCCTCTTGAAGGCGGATAAAATTGCTGAGATCAAAGATTATACGAGTCTCTCTGCGGAGGCTGGGACTTTCTTTACGAGCGAAAATAGTAAGGACTATCCGGGTGAAGACTTCGAGAAGGTCTTGATCAACACTTATCTTGCGATGAATTATGCGTTGATGGGGAACGCTGAAGATGCCCTGGTAGAGCTGCGGCGGGTAGATCACAAGCTTGAAATGATGATGACTTTGGGTAAGCGAAAATACCAACAAAGCACGCTTGGCAGATATTTGTCGGGGATTCTATTCGAGGCAGACCGTAACTATAACGACGCGTACATTGCTTACCAAAAAACCGCAGAGCTGATGCCCAACTTTCCTTTCTTAGGTCAAGATCTATGGCGATGTGCAAAAGAATTAGCCCTGCCTGATGAAATGGAGAGGTGGGACGATCAATATCACCTTCAAAAAGACGATCATAGTAAGGCATTAGAGGTTGGCTCACGTTCTCAGAAAGCTGAGATTATTGTCCTTTACGAAAATGGGATCTCTCCCGTGAAAAGACCTAATCCTCAATTTCCGTCTTTGCCCCGGTTTTATCCGAGTCTAAATCCGGTTCGATTCGCAGAGGTTGAAGTGGTGAGCGCATCGAGTCCCGGCTCTGTTTCTCAAGTGGGGAAGACTTTACTTCTGGAGGATGTCGAGGCGACAGCGATGCGAAACTTAGAGGAAAAATATGCTGGGATGATTGCCAAAAAAATTGCCGGAGCCGTGGCGAAAGAAAGTCTTGCAGCGGTTGTCGAGAAGCAGACGAAAAGTCGTCTCTTAGGCTTTGCTACTCGTATGTTGATGTATGGGAGTGATCAAGCAGATTTGAGATCCTGGCACCTTCTGCCTAGAGATTTTCAAATCGCTCGCTTTGTGGTCGATCCAGGGGCTTATCAGGTCAGGTTGACCCCAGTTGGTGCAGAAGGAATTTCTCAAAAATTAGTTCAGGTAAGTGCCGGGAAAAAAGTTTTTATAAATTTTCGCTACATGCCTTAAGTTTATATTTTAGCTCAATGCGTAAAATATTTCTCTCGATTAAAATTTTGATTTTTTTGCTGAATTAATGATTAAATTTGGAATATCTTGACCCTTTTTTTATTCTCGGATACTAGAAGAGTAGAGAAAATTAAACTGGGTTGAATTAGATTGGGGGAGAAAATGAAATTGGGCGGGAATTTTAAGAGAGCTGTGCTGTTTTCAAGTTTTACAGCTGGAGTGTTCTTGATTTTGACGCAGGCTGCGTTCGCAGGCTATTTTGAAAGTTTGAGTCCAGACGAGCAGGCTCTTATTCTCAAGGGTGCAGAGATTGTCAAAGATCATGCAGTTGCTGGTGATCCTTGGCCGCAATATACCGTTTTTCAAATGGTCGAAGCGACTCCGTTAGAGTCGGCGGCTGTTTTCGCAGACTTTGATCGGCATCACGAGTATTTTCCTGGAATTTCATCCTCTCGAGTCTCGAATATTTCTCGGGGCGGGCGCCTTACCGTGAATTATAGTGTCAAGCTCATGGGTCAAGCTGATGAAACCGTGGTTAACGAGCTGATGAGTCGCCAAGAAGGCGGCTATCGTGTCGAGTGGAAGCTCGCGTCATCTAAACAAGCAGATCAATCAGATGGATTTGCAGTGTTCGAGGCGATGGGTAATGCGGG
>CAINWE010000190.1 GCA_903854365.1 Oligoflexia bacterium | reverse complement strand
TAGGGTCTGCACCGCAGTAAAACTTTGGGTTGTTAGCTCAGTTGGTAGAGCAAGTGACTCTTAATCACTGGGTCGGGGGTTCGAGTCCCTCACAACCCACCAAAGTTGGTGTATCCGAGTTCTATATCCAAACCTTGGATGTGGTTCAAACCCTTGATTATTGGATATATCTGCCAAACCTTAATATCCAGTATTCAATCTCTTGACTCCTTAGTTAAAGGAGTAAATTAATCTCTGAAACAAGTTCTTTTGGATTGATTACTTCAATGACCAGTTGAGAGTATTTTTCGTTTTTGAGGCGAATAACCACTGTATTTTTGCCAGATGAAACATGCCAAAACTGACGCTCTCCATCTTTGAAGTATGTTCCTGCAGTCATGATTTTTGGAACATGCAGACCAGGGGAACGAATTCCTTTAGGGAGCGTTACTGCATTCGCATCGTAAGTTGCCCCCCTTACATTTTTGAGGGGGAATGTTAGGGATCTCTTGACTGCCCACAGAACCGATAATCCAGTAAGTCTCAATTCCAAATTTCCATTAGTCACCGACGCATTGATGCTCAATTATTTCTCCTTAATCTATTTGTTAAATACTTACCCAGCGAGGTTTGAAGATCTTCAGGTGAACTTTCCTTGTTCATTTGCAATACAAGTGCACTTAAAGATGTTGCGACTGGTTTCTCAAGGGCAGATTGACTTCCTAGAGTTAAAGCCAGGATTGCAACTAAGTCCTTTTTAGAGGAGTTGTTTGAGGCATGACCAATCGCTGAGGCAATTAGTTCAGACTTTGAACCCCAAGTCCTATAAATACTCTGACGCTGAATCCCAGTGGCTTTAATTATGGAATCCATGCCCAAAGCATCTGGATTAATAGTTGTGAGGAGGACAGCAACTGTTTGAAGCGCCTCATCTTCACTAAATGTCTGGTTTCTACCCATAATTGGATAATAGTAAATATGTGACCGATTGGTCAAATATATCAATAAAGCCCTTGGATTTGTCCCTGGCTATCGCTAATATGGGCCATGAGTCAAGAACGGATATATCCGCATATTGGGTTAAAGGGAATGGTTTGAAGGTTTGATAACGAGTCCCTCACAACCCACTTTTGTAGGTATATCTAAGGTATAGATCCAAAAATTGGATGTGTATCAAACCTTTGCTTATTGGATATATCTGCCAAACCTTTATATCCAGTATTCAATCTCTTGACTCCTTTTTTCATAAGGAGAAGATGATGTTAACTCCATCCTCTCAGTTTAAGGAAGGCGTCAGTGGCAATATAGAAGCTTTCCAAATCTTCTGAAGTTACTTTCTTAAATGCCTGCGAAAAGGAGATATTCGGGGTTTGTGCAATTTCAGAAATTATATTCTTGTATTTCTCAACACCATATTTTGCAATAAAATATTCAACAATCAATGAACCCTTGGAATATCCGCAAACTCTATTAGGGCCACTTTCACTATTTTGCATATTAAAAACGTTAGCTGAGACGCAATTATTCTTTTGGTCAGGCCAAATAGTTCCGAACCAATGCTCGCTCCATTGTTCATAGAATCTGTCCTTGTTCCACGAAGAGTAAGCAAGCAGCGTGAAGAAATGAGCACCCCCTTCCCAAAACCAGAGTGGGGCTACTCCATTTCCTACAGTTCCAGATAATTCTTCTTGTAACTGATGAAAATACTCGTGTGACAAAACATGATTAAATGCTATGCCGTCTAAGCCCTCAGGCGCCTTCGCGATTTCCCAATGTTGTGCGGTAACTGCACCATTTCCTCCCTGACAAGTTCTTGGCACATAAAAACCAGGATCAGCAGGTAGTGAGCCAAAATTACAGCCAAATAATGTTAGTTGGGATTTTAACCAATCCATGTCTCTTGCATTCAAAACAATGGCATTCGTAGTTCTGAATCCTAATTTAGTGTACAGATCAATTCCATTTAGTAAGCCTCTCTTGGTTGCAGCCTCAATTTCCGCACTTGTTTCACCTTGAAAAACCCAAGTGATTTTTCCGTCATAAGTATTTGTGTTTTTCTCTGCATTATCCAAAATTCCTTGAATCGCCAAGGCAACAGAATCACGAGGTGCATTTTTCCATACCTCAGTTGAGATTGGAATTTTTGTTTCACCTTGTTGAATTGAATCTAAATTTACTGCAAAGCCTGAGTCCTTGGAGTTAGATGCTAAATAGTGTTGGGTTAGGGTTGATAGATCTGAAAACTTATTCCCTGATGGTGACAAGAGAGTAAGTGTTATTTGTGCAAAATTAATGGAGTTTCCATAAATAATTCTGAGTGGATACGCACTCCCCTTATTGAGAAAAATCGTCGCTGATGCGGTTTGCGGTCCGTGGATTCCACTTAGATCAATCAAATAATTTGGTGGAGTCCCTTTGAGAAATGCATTTTTACCCAGCCAAAGATAACTGGCATCGTCTGAGGTAATTGTAAAGGTCCATTTTCCGCTTTCATTCGGAATAAAATATCCTCGCCACTGCTTTGAAAATTCGTTTTTTCCATCAAAGCCCTTTTGATAATTGATCACACTTGTAGACTCAAAAGTTTTTGGCTCATTTAGAAAGAAATTCACTTTATCCTCAAAGTAGCCATCGTAATTTTCTTCGTATAGACCATTCACAAATAAGTTTTTTGGAATAGGAGTAGTAGTTGGTGAAGGAGTGGGTGTTGGCGTAGGTGTAGGAGTGGGTGTTGTCGTAGGTGTAGGTTTCACAACTGCAACACCTTTATTCCAAACCAACTTCTTCCCTGATTTAATGCATGTGTAAACCTTGGTTTTATTAGTAACTTTTTGGTTCAAAACTTTGCAGGTACCACCAGGAGTTACCATCTGGGCAGAAACAGCAGTAACTGGAATCAGGGAAACAGCAAGGGCAATTAATAAACCTTTGAGAAGGCTCCCCTTGATTCTCATTCCAAAAGGGTAATGGGCAGATCCAGCCAAATGGGATTTTGAGCATTTATTTCTGCTCTTACCTCCCAAAATGGCTTATTGATCTAGAAACTCCCTTGAAATGTCCCTGGCTATCCCTAATATTGGAGATGAGTCAAGAACGGATATATCCGCATAGTGGGTCAAAGGGAATGGTTTGAAGGTTTGATAACGAGTCCCTCACAACCCACCAAAGTTGGTGTATCCGAGAAATAGATCCAAACCTTGG
>CAINWE010000189.1 GCA_903854365.1 Oligoflexia bacterium | reverse complement strand
GGGGCAACTGCTCCGGCTGGCGTTGCCGCTGCTGGGATTTCTTCGATGATAGGTACGAGTCCGCAAATGCAGGAAATTTTTAAGGTGATTTCTAAGGTGGCGCAATCGCCCTCGACCGTTTTAGTTTGGGGTGAAAGTGGAACCGGCAAGGAGCTCGTCGCCTACGAAATTCACCGGCAATCGGATCGGTCCGCAAAGTCGTTTGTTAAGATTAATTGTGCCGCCATTCCTGCAACTTTGATTGAAAGTGAACTTTTTGGATTTGAGAAGGGGGCTTTTACCGGGGCAGTGGCGAGCAAACCTGGGCGCTTTGAATTGGCCCACGAGGGGACTCTCTTTTTGGATGAGGTCGCCGAAATGCCCTTGGAGATGCAGGCTAAGCTTTTACGAGTGCTCCAAGAGCAGGAATTTGAGCGGGTGGGCGGGGTCGTAACGATTAAGGTAGATGTTCGTATTGTCACGGCAACTAATAAAGACCTTGAGGCAGAAGTGAAGGCGGGCCGTTTTCGTGAGGACTTATTTTATCGGTTAAATGTGGTACCGGTTCGGCTCCCGAGTTTGAGGGAGCGTAAAGATGATATTGATCTCCTCGTGAAGTATTTCCTTGGCGAATTTAACAAAAAGTTGAACCGCAGTATTCAGGGAATGACTCCAGAGGTTTTGTATGTCATTCGGAATTTCTCCTGGCCCGGAAATATTCGGCAGCTTGAAAATGTTTTAGAGCGAATGATGTTGATGTGTGACGGTTCGATTTTGGGCGCAGAGGATCTGCCTGAGGATTTAGCGGCTGGCTTGCCCGCGCAAGATGACGAGGTGATCGAGGATGGTGCGTCGAGTCTCAAGCAAATTGTCCGTCGACAGACTCAGGCTTTGGAGCGAGATCTGATTGAAAAGGCATTAGACGAGACGCACGGAAATGTAACTCGCGCGGCCGAGAAGCTAGGACTCTCCAGAAAAGGATTGCAGTTGAAGATGAAAGAATTGGGAATCCGTCGGTCGTTTGATTAGGACGGAGGCTTTGTTCTGGGGAGGCGAGGAGTCTCCTCGCCCGCTCTTAAAAATCAGAGGGCTTCGTGACCACGGATTCCTAAGAGCGGGGCAAGATAAACCTTGAGTTTATGGGAACAAACCTCGGAGGAGCATCGCTCGGTTGAGTCGATCGACCCCCGAAATGAGCGCAGCTGTTTTCATGCCGCATTTGTAGTTGCCTTGAATATCCACAACTTTCTTGAATGCATTAGCCATAACTTCAGCCAGTTTTTCGTTGACCTCGGCTTCGCTCCAGAAAAAGTTTTGCATTCCTTGCACCCACTCGAAGTAAGATACAATGACTCCGCCAGCGTTACACAGGACGTCCGGGATCACGAATACTCCGCGGCTTTCGAGTTCCTTCAGCGCATCGTTGGTAATGGGGCCGTTGGCTCCTTCCGCAATAATTTTTGCGTTGATGGATCCGACGTTTTTCGAGGTGATCACACCATCGATTGCCGCTGGAATCAGAACGTCGACGTGGGTAGCGAGTAGCTCGTCATTGGTGATGGCATCTGCTTCTGGGTAGCCGACCAGGGTCCGATTCTTCGCCATGTACTTCAGAACGTCCGGAATATTTAGGCCGTTCTTATTGTAAAGCCCTCCAGCTACGTCACTGACAGCAATGACTTTTGTATTGAGTTGAGCAATTTCTTGGGCTGCGACGGCTCCGACTTTCCCAAAACCATGGATGGCGACCGTGGTGGACGAGTCCATGCGAGGGCCTGGAAGACCTTTCGAGTGCAGGTGTTTCGCCGCATGTTGTACGGTATAGACTACCCCTCGTCCGGTGCTTTCTGCTCTTCCTAGTGATCCGCCGATTTCAATTGGCTTGCCAGTGACCACGCCTGGAATTGCGAAGCCGCGTTCTTGGGAATAGGTGTCCATCATCCAGGCCATATGCTGCGCGTCTGTTCCGACGTCTGGAGCAGGAATATCGCGGTCGGGCCCGATGATCATATTGATTTCGCTGGTATAGCGACGAGTCAGGGCTTGGGCTTCTTGTCGAGAGAGCTTGGTTGGATCGACTCGAATCCC
>CAINWE010000188.1 GCA_903854365.1 Oligoflexia bacterium | reverse complement strand
CGCCACCAGCAACAACAACTGAATTCGTCGATAGACCTGTTTGTTTTGCGGCCTGTTTGGAAATATTTCCAATCGGAGTACCGCTTTCAACAACCTTTGGCAGAGCTGAACTTGGAAAACCCAATAAATCAATAATATCTTTTGACCAAGAACGCTTGGAAAGTTCAAACATTCCAGAACTAGAACCACACGAAGGCTCCGTTATATGTATTCCAGTTAATTTGTATGTAATCCAATCACTTATTAGTCCCATGCTTGAAGCTTTTGCGAGCAATTCTGGTTTTCTTTCAGCGAGCCAACGAATTCTTGCCGGGGAAGTTATAGACACCCAATCACCCGACAAAGCATAAATCTTCTCCGCAGCTCCACTTGCTACTAAATCTTCCGCTTGTAATCCCGCCCGGCCGTCGACATTTGGACATGCCCAAATCTCATTCCCTTCACTGTCAAAAAGCACTATCCCTTCGCGCATACTCGTCGAACTAATTCCCTTTATGCAAGATGCGTCAATATTTGCCTTCGCGATAACTTCCTTTATGCACTCAACAATCAATAACCAGTTTACCTTTACATCAAAGTCTTGAGCACCTGGAAATTCCTTTGGTGCATTGTGGCTCCATTCGCGTTGCGCCATTTCTACTTGATTTAAATTAATGTCAAAAAGTATTGCTCTACAACTTCCAGTGCCAGCATCGATTGCTAATAATAAATCAGTTTTCATTTGAGCCTTGCTTTTTGGAAATCAGGATTCGTAAGATATGGAATTGGTTTCCCCGTAGCAAAAGCTCGTATAGATTCAGAAACCATATGTGCTCCACGCACAAGAGTCTCTGTTGTAGCGCCACCAATATGAGGAGTCGCGATAACTTTAGGGCTTTTCAACAAAGGGTTTACTTCACTATTTGGCATAAGTTCAAAAACATCAAGAGCTGCCCCGCCAAGTTTATTAGAATTCAAAGCCACTAATAGGTCACTCTCATTAACCAATTGTTCTCGTGCTGAATTAATAAAAAAGGCTCCATCTTTCATTAAATTAAATTTACTTTGATCTATAAAATGCAGATTATCTTTTGTGAGTCGTGCATGAAGTGACACTAAATTGCTTCTATCCAATAACTCATTTAATCCTACTGATTCCACTCCTGATGGAAACTCTTTGGCAAATGGGTCATACGTTAGTATTTCAAACCCTAATGGCCTAGCTCTAGCTAATACTTCTTTCCCAACATTTCCAAAACCTACAAGTCCTAAAGTTTGTGTTTTTGGTTCAACTCCAAAATAATTTTTTCCATCAAAAACTGATTCGCTTGTACTTTTACCTGATATTAAATCTTTAGATGAACTGAAGATACCTCTTAAAAGAATTAGCGAAAATGCAATAGTTAAGTCTGCAACTGCTGCTGCATTTTTGCCGGGCGAATTTGTTATTGGAATTCCAAGTTTTGTAGCCGCTTCACTATCTACGTTAACCGGTCCACCTCTTGCACAACAGACCATTCTTAAACCAGGGGTTGCAAGAACTTCTTCGCTTATACCGGCGCCATGAACTACCAGAATGTCAAAACCTTTGGCTAATTTTGCAATCTCTTTGGGATTCCCTGCGTATTCTCGTAAGCGTTTTTCTGATTCAGTTACTGGTAGATCTATTTTTGTGTCAGGTATTTGAAAATATGTGAAAGAAAATTTACTCTCTAAATTTGATAAAACTTGTTCAAAGTTTTTTGTATCAAAATAGGGATCCCCGATTACGAGAACTTTCAACATATTTTCTTGACTCAAGGATAAAACCTAGTTGGCTTTAGATCGATAGCGTGACCGCTCCCAGATTCAAGAACAAATTTTAAAAGGGGATGCGTGTCTAAATAATAAAATTCAATGGATTCCCCGATCCGGCCGTACATCGAAATCTCCGCTCCTTTTTTCTGCCAGTGTTCTTTGAATTTTGCGCTATCTTCCCAACTATGCTGCATGAATGCTATGTGCTGGACTCCTTCGCCAAACTGGTCAAGGTGTTCCTGATAAATACTTTCGCCACTTACAGGTTGAATTAGCTCAAATCCAAGACCATTAACTTTAGTTTCTGCGCCGATCATTTCGAATTTTGTTGGCTTCCCACGTAATAGTGTGTCATGCAATAACGGAGCACGATATTCAAAAACGCTCCATGGTCCCCAACCGCATGTTTCCGTATAAGTTTTCATAGTTGCGTCAATATCTTCAACGACTATACAAAT
>CAINWE010000187.1 GCA_903854365.1 Oligoflexia bacterium | reverse complement strand
GAATAGTTACAGTGGAGAAATAAAAAATGATAGAGCAGGCTGTGGACATCGAAAATCGGTAAAGCGTCGTCCCAGAGGCGCCCTGCAGGTGTTTGTAGTGAGGGGATGAGAGCGACCACGCCGCAATACAGTCCAATTGCCGTATAATAAGGGGGGATAATCCGAAGGGAGCGTCTCATTATGTAGTCTTTGAGGCCATTCCGAAGGATGGGTCCTTTTGAATCACTTGCTTGAAAAATGCAGAAGCCGGAGAGGACAATAAAAAAACCCACGGCGAAGTGTCCGTAATTAAAGATTTCTAGAATTTTGCCATAAACTCCGGGGAAGTACTGTCCATTCGGGGTATCAAACCAGAATTGGTAAAAGGCGTGGTGAATCATCACATAAAGTGCGCAGCTGCCTCGAAGACCGTCCACAAATGCAAATGAAGTGACGGGTAGGGTTTTGTTCTTCGGCTTTTTACCTGCATGACGACTCATAGTGACGTCTTTTCGTCAAAAAGTAGACAGATACTGAGAGCAATCCGAGTGAGAAAAATCCGAGCGCGATGCTTAAGTGGGGTGTATGGAAATAGGCAAGGTAAAAACGCGATTAATTTCATAGGGTTATGAAATAAACTCAGGAGAGGTGCGGGTAATGTCAGGCCTTTTCGGAAAAATATTGAACAATCGAGTAGAAATCAGTTAAACTATAGTTAATTAGTCAAGTAATGCAGTTTGGGGGGGGTTGTGCGGTTTTTTTTCCTATGGATTTTGCTCAGTTGTACAGGGATTGCGCAGCTCGCTTGGGCTGACTGTGAGTCAATTTGCGCTCAGAATAAGAGTCCGTCCACTCAGCTCGGAACTCAATGTGAAGCTTTGAAGCAAGTGAAAGAAGCTCGATTGCCTGACCAAATCTTATCGGGCATAGACGGCGCCATCGTAGCTGGCTGCACGGCTGCGTGCGCACAGATTGCGATTCCCGGAGTGGGAGCAATTTCAGGAGCTGCTTGTGATGTGGCTGCTGCCATGGATTCAGTCGGTGATATGGTAACCACGTTGATCCTTGCGAAAGAACAAGGAAGCTTTGGAACGGATACGCTGGTGGGCATGATTGGCGATGGCTTGGGGCTAGGACAACAAGTCTACAGCTCGGTGAGAGATATTCGAGCCTCTGCTGCGGCATCCAAGCAGGCTGCGCAAAAAGCCGCCGAGGATAGCGCCAAAAAAATTCTGGACAAAATTGCTACAACTAAAGCTAGTACGCGTGGAATGTCCTGTCTCACTGCGGCGATGATGGCGTTTTCGTTGAGTACGCGAATTACGGCTTGTATCAATGATCAGACGACATACGAGCAAACCTGCGCGAGCATCGATCGGTTGATGCCGTCTGGCGCATCGGCTGGTTTGCAAACAGGGGCGACTTCGGGAGCTGCAGGAGGTACCGCGACGGTGACTTCATCCGTCTCTGCGGGTGTTGTGTGTGGGGCATCTTCGTGTTCATCGCAGGGGAAAAACGTCGACGTACTGACTTCAGCGAGTCCGATGGAGCAAAAGGCGGTGGCTGCCGCGGGTGGGGTTGGTAACCTCATGAGTGTGATTCCCGATCAAACTGAGTTTATGAGGGACATGCAGAGCGGTAATGCCGCCGGAGCGATGGCTCAACTGATTCCTCCGGACGCAGGGGGAGGGAATGATCTTGCGGATGAGGTAGCTGCTTTGATGGATGAGATGCAGGATCTCCAAGATCAGGGAGGACTTCCGGGGTTATTGGATGCCTTATCAGGGGGTCCGGAGGAGCCCGGTTTGGATTCGACCTTTATGCGCTCCGGCGCGGCTAAGAAAGTTTCGAATGAGGAGGATACTCTTTTAACTACGCTGATCTCGTTCTTAAATCCGTTGTCAAATGCGACTGAAAAAGATGGAGTCGGTGTTTCTAAGCAAAAAGGCAAAGTGATGTTAAGGCAGTTTGGCCGGCACCTTGCGGCTGTAGGTAAGCGAGGTGCAACTGGGGCGGTGGGTGGTCTGGGTCTTGGGATTTTTCACGATCAGACGCAAATGAGCCTGTTTGCCATTGTTTCTCATCGGGTGCAATCGGAGTCGGATCGACTTTTGGGTCAGGTTGCGGCGATATCTAAATAAAGCGTTCTTTCGGCCTGTGTCTTGCGGGTCGAAGGAGGAATGGCTGCATATACGGTGCCCGAGAGTGAGTCGCTGGAGTATTGATCGACGATTTCAAGGGGACTGCATAAAAGCGAGGTCTTACCCTGGCCTTGCGGTAAATCTAAAACATAGTCGGGAAGTGCTGGGCCTGGAATGAGTCCTCGGAGCGCACGCATGAGGTTCTGTCCTTCATGAATGGAGACCCGAAATGAAAAGGTCCCTGGCGTCCAGTCAGGATGGTGCAAATAATAAGGGATGACTCCACATTCGTAGAGCGTTTGAAAGAGCGTTTGGAGTGTCGTCACTGAATTGTTGACGTCTTTCATTAAGACCGATTGATTTAAAAGTGTGATGCCTGCTCGGCGCAACTCAGAGAGCTTTCGGCGCGCAAAGTGGGTGAGCTCTTTGGGGTGATTAAAGTGACTGACTAGGCAGATGTTAAACTGCCAGTCGGTTCCCAGAATTTGAAGTAGGGATTCCGTGAAGCGGGCTGGCAAGGTAACTGCCATGCGTGAGTGGATTCTGAGAGTTTTGATGTTTGGAATGGAGTTGACCTGACGAAAGACCTTCTCGAGCATAGCGTCAGAGAGGGAGAGTGGATCGCCTCCTGTGAGAATCAGCTCAGAGATGTCAGAATGTGCTCGCAGGTAAGCAAATGCAGGGTCCAGTCCTCCTTCATAAAGCGTTCGACTTTCGTCGTTCAGGTGGGATTTGCGAAAACAGAAGCGACAATAAAGAGCGCACATCGATGAAAGGTGGAGAATCGCTCGGTGTCGATAGCGATGCGTGAGGCGAGGAGCCGCCTGAAAGGTCAGGTCACCGATGGGGTCGGGATGCCAAGGTGCAGGTCGACCATAAATTTTCTGACTCCAATCGGTCGCCCACGGGGGAAGGGAAGGGTCGTTTTCGCTGAGAGCGGGAATGGCTTGTTTGCGAATGGGGCAATCTGGCGAATTCTCAATCAGTTTTGCGTAGTAAGGCGTGATCCTCATTTTAAATGTTTTTGAGATCTCCTCGAGTTGGGGGCGCTCTTTCTCCGAGACAAGGTTCAGTTCTACGAGCTCCTGTACGGTGGTGATGGATTGGAGGAGTTCACTTTTCCAATCCGGGTGGTGAGCGTTTGCGCGAGTGAGCATGGGACTTCTTTCTAAAAGAAAAACTCAAATTTGTCATCCGCTCGTGCTAACTCTTAAGACATGTTGCACGAATGGCTACGAATTTGGTTTCAATGGGTGGAACTCTGGGGCTATGGCGGTGTTTTTATTTTGATGGCGATGGAGAGTTCGATCATTCCGGTGCCTTCCGAGATCGTGATGCCTCCGGCGGCTTTTTGGGCTGCTCAGGGACGAATGAGTTTTGTCGGGGTCGTATTGGCCGGCACTGCGGGGAGTTATTTTGGTTCCCTGGTGAGTTATTGGGCCTCTCGGTGGATCGGTGAAGCATTTGTGACTCGTTATGGAAAGCGAGTAGGCTTTTCCGAAGAAAAGCTAGCTTTTGCGGGAATGTGGGTTCAGCAGTTTGGTGCGGTGGGTGTTTTCATCGCTCGTTTATTGCCTGTTGTTAGGCACTTGATTTCGATCCCGGCTGGTTTTTTGAAAATGCCTTTCACCGCATTTAGCATGACGACGGTCTTGGGTGCTGGCCTCTGGTGCTTTGTCTTGGCGTGGATGGGTCAAGAAGCGATTGGGTCGAATCCTGAGATTTTGCAATCTCCCGAGGCCATGATGAGTGTCATCAAGGCTAAGATGCACTGGTTTTTAGGTGGGGTGATCCTCGTAGCTTTGCTCTACCTCGTTTTGCTTTCCATGAAAAAGCGCCTGAGAAAACCCGATTTTTCTATATATTAAATGTATAAATAGTTTGCGCGCCGTCGAGTTGTAGGGGTCTTCCTTGGATTGACCTGGCATTTGGGTTGCACATCTGGGTTGCGACAACCAAATCCATTTTAATTCAAGGAGATGATCATGAAGCGACTCGTTACGTCTTCCCTTATGCTAGGTGCTCTTGCATTGGCTCTTGCTAACGGTGCTCCTGCGCACGCCGACGAATATACCAGCTCAAAGGCTGGCCAAAAGGCCGGACAAAAAGCCGGGCAGAAGGCTGGTCAAGCTGGTCAAAAAGCAGGACAGAAAGCGGGACAAGCTGGTCAGAAAGCCGGGCAAAAGGCTGGTCAAGCTGGTCAAAAGGCTGGCCAAAAAGCAGGACAGAAGGCTGGCCAAAAAGCAGGACAGAAAGCAGGACAGAAAGCAGGACAGAAAGCAGGACAGAAAGCTGGCCAAAAGCTTTAGTTCGTTCGCCTAGAGATGAGCTGATTTTATATTCATGCTGATCGGAATCAAGAGGGAGCGAGTTTTGGACTCTTCCCTCTTGATTTGCTTTTTGAGTTGGCGCTTCCAGGTGGATGAATTGCATTGACTAGGTGCGACGTGTTAAAAATTTTCATCAAGATTTTTCAAAATGGATTGATTCTCCTGAGCGGATGCTGCTAGCTTGTGACTGGAGGAAGGAGCTTTTCCATGGAAAGTGAATTCACCAAGAAAAAAGCACTCTGGCTCTGGCAAGAAGGCCAGAAGTATCATGAGTCAGGAGACTTGCCCCGAGCAATTGCGCTCTATTCAGAGTCCATCAGCTTATATCCCACTGCTGAGTCTTATACGTTTCGTGGTTGGGCCTACAGCTTTCAGGGAAGAATTGAAGATGCGATTGGAGAGTGCAAAAAAGCAATTGCAGTCGATCCCTCGTTTGGAAATGCTTATAATGACATTGGATCATACCTGATTGCTCAAGGAAAAATTGAGGAAGCTGAGGAGTGGCTTCAAAAGGCCAAGTCAGCTTCCCGTTATGAGCTGAAGCACTTGCCTTATATGAATCTCGGTCGGATCTACGCGGTCAGAGGATTGCTCATCCAAGCGATCAAGGAGTTTGAGCAGGCGCTTGAGTATTCACCCGGTGAGTCTACCTGTGTGGCGGCCCTCAGTTATTTGCGACGGGCGCTTCATTGATGCGTTGCTTTTGGATCTCTTCCTGAGTTCATGCACCAAGTTCAGAGAAATTTTTATGCTGGGGTGATGGGTTTTCCCGTTGCCCATTCCTGGTCACCTCGAATCTTCGCAAGGCTGTCCCAGATCCTTGAGTTCCCTTTGCACTATCGCGGGATTGAAGTGCAACCCAAAGATTGGGACGAAGCGCTTCCCGTGATTCAACGGCTTCGACTGTTCGACGGTTGGAACGTCACCCTCCCTTATAAAGAACGTTTCTATGATTGGGTGGATGAACTTTCCCCAGAAGCGAAGGCGGTCGGGGCTGTGAACCTGGTTCGGCTGGCCGAAGATGGGCGTTCTTGGGGTCATAATACAGACGTGTTCGGAATTCTCAAAACTCTCGAGGAGCAAAACCTGGATGTGGGCCGGGGCTTAGCTGTGATCTACGGAGCTGGCGGAGCAGCGCTTTCAGTCGGTTATGTGCTCGGTTTACAGGGGGCATCCGAGGTTTGGTTCGTGAATCGAACTTTGACCCGTGCTCAGGCCCAGTGCAAGCGTTTGAGAAGGCTCTTTCCGCACACTCAATTTGTCGCAGCTGAGGTTGCTCCAGTTCGGTTTCGGTCGCCTCCTCGTTTGTATGTCAACGCCACCCCGCTGGGGATGAAGGGATTTCCAAGTCGCTCTCCCATGCGCACTCGTGCTGAGGGCGGAGCATTGGCATTTGATTTAGTTTACGCGCCTGAAAGTACGCCTTTCCTTCGATCCGCTGAACGGCAAGGGCTGCGTCGGGTGGGGGGCCTAGATATGCTCCTTTGGCAGGCCTTGGCCAGTTGGGAAATTTGGGTGGGTGAAATTCCGAAAATTCAGAAAATTAAAAAACAATTAAGACAAGAAATCGTGACTCAGATCAGGTAAACTTCGCAAATGGGTTTTCGATTTCTCACTGCGGGTGAATCTCACGGTAAAGCATTGATAGGAATTGTCGAAGGACTTCCCTCAGGACTCGCTTTGACTCGTGATGAGATTCAGGCTCAGCTGCAACGGAGAAAACTGGGGTACGGGCGGGGAGCTCGGCAAAAGATTGAGACGGATGACGTTCAGATTCTCTCCGGCGTTCGATTAGGGAAAACGCTCGGGAGTCCGATTGCCCTGATGATCGAAAATCGAGATTGGGTCTCTTGGAAAAATGTGATGCAAGTGGAGCCCCGCTCTGTTTCTGATGCTCCGGAGGATCGAGCTCGAGCGCGCGAGGTTTTCATTCCGAGACCCGGTCATGCGGATTGGGCAGGAGGGGCTAAGTACCGCCATTCGGATTTACGTAATGTACTCGAGCGAGCGAGTGCGCGAGAGACCGCGATGCGAGTTGCGCTGGGGAGTGTGGCTCGGATTTTTTTAGGCGAGCTCGGCGTTCGCGTGGGGAGTCGCGTGGTGGAAATTGGCGGCGTAAGCGACCCTACTTCGGTAGAGATGCCGATCGAGCAGCTCAACCTTCGTTCAGATGCTTCACCGGTTCGATGTCTGGGTGTCGATGCGGAGAGGGAAATGGTTCGGAGCATTGAGGATGCAAAAAAGGCCGGAGACTCTCTGGGAGGTGTCTTTGAAATTTGCGCAAGTGGGGTGCCTCTTGGTTTGGGAAGTTATTCTCAGTGGGATCGGCGACTGGAGGCAGAAATCGGGCGAGCTTTCTTGAGTTTGAACGCCGTCAAAGGTGTGGAGCTCGGTTTAGGATTTGAAGCGGCAAAACGGCGAGGTTCCGAAGTTCATGATGAACTTTTTCCTGGCGGAAGCCCCGGGCAGATTCAGTTTCGGACCAATCGCGCCGGTGGCATTGAGGGTGGCATGAGTACGGGGCAAAGGCTGATCGTGCGTGCTGCGATGAAACCCCTTTCGACTTTGATGAAACCGCTCGCCTCGGTCAATCTGAGCACTGGCGAGCCTGCGCCTGCTCATATTGAGCGTTCAGACGTTTGTGCAGTTCCCTCAGCAGCGGTTATTGGTGAGTCGCTTTTAAGTTTGGTGCTCACCCAAATGATTCTGGAAAAAATGGGTGGAGACTCCATGGAGGAGGTGACTCGTCGTGTTCAAGAATGGAAATCCATGGGGCCAGTTCGAAACTCGTCCGTCTAGAATCTACCTGACTGGCTTTATGGGCGTCGGTAAGTCGACGTTGGGTCCTTTGCTCGCAGGCCTATTGGGCTGGGAGTTTCAGGATGCTGATCGGTGCATCGAAAACGTGACTGGCATGTCAGTGTCGGATTGGATCTTGATTCGGGGAGAAGCGGCCTTTCGGCAGGTAGAGTCTCAAGTGATTCGCGAGAAGTCAGTCGCCCTCCGTCAGGTGATGGCTCTCGGAGGCGGGGCGAGTTTAAATCCAGAATTTCGATCGTGGATCCGGTCCCAGGGTGTATTGATCTATCTTAAGGCAAGTCCAGAATCTCTACTCGCGCGATTGCAAAATTCAGGGTCTGATCGGCCTCTTCTGCAGACGCCTGCTTTTCGCACTTTTGAAGGGCAACTTAATTCAGAAGCTCTTGCGAGTCTTCTCCGTAGACGAGAACCTCATTATGAAGACGCAGATTTTTCTGTGCAAACGGATGATCATAAGCCGGCTGAACTCGCTGCAGCAATTCAGGTTTGGTATTTAAACAGGAGGATTCGATGAGGAAATTTCAGGTCGCTCTTAGTCGCGAGAGTTCTCGCGTATGGGTGGGCGCAGATCTTTCGCGGCATCTCAAAAGCCTCAAGCTTGCCGGGGCGGGCAGGAGAGCGTTCCTTTTTGTAGATGGGGCGGTAAAAAAATCCGCTTCTCTTTGGGAGCATCACCTCAAAGCATCCGGTTGGAGTGTCGAAGTACGCTGGGTGGAAGCTTCGGAGGCGCTGAAGTCACTCTCGAGCTTAGAGCCCCTTTATCGTTGGTTGATTGATCAGGGAGCTGATCGGCAATCAGTGATTTTTGCGATCGGGGGGGGGACGGTGGGGGATGCAGGCGTGTTCTGCTTCACGAAGGGCACGATCAGCCCGTCACACGGACCGACGGGAACCGTTGCCCGGGCCTGTGCCGTGATCCCGTTCGGAACTTCGAAAGTGGTCCCGCTGACGATCAGCTTCGATCGGCCCTACGCAGGCTCGTTGGGGGGAGCGTTCGTTGATGCGTATTCCGCATTGCAGTCGACTCCTGATGTGCACACACCGTTCCGTATCCCGATTACCGGCGTCGTGCAGCTCCCGCCGATACCCACGACGACCGACCAGGGCACCTTCTGGACGTTGGTGATCCTTTCGTTCCTGTTGGCGCTGGCCATCTGGGCGGGAGCCAGCCTCCTGGCAGCACGACTCAAGGATCCAGAGACCGTCAACGGCTGGAGCGCCACCGTGCGGATCGAGCCGGGATCGACAGCGATCGAACAGCTCCCGACGGATCCCAAAAAGTGGAAGTTCCTCGATCGGGGCACTGGTCGATTCGCACTGAAGACGCGATTCCCGGGAGACCCCGAGCTTCCGTTGGTTTTGTCGTTCCGAGCGAGGATCAGACTGTGGGCCCTGCAGGACGTCGTCGTCTCCAGGGAGGGCCACGTGGCCTATGGATCGATGGGCGCAGTGGGGCGAGTCGGATCGTCCGCTGCGCTAATCGCCCACAAGATCCAGGGTGAGTGGGTATTCACGGTCCCGATCGGCACCAAGGTGCCTGCCGATGGAGAGACAGCAGTGCTCGAAGGAGAACTTTTCTTCTTCGTTCGAGACGGGGCCATCACCTCCGAATCAGACCCCAGTGGCGTGTTCGCCAGTGCGCAGCGTGGGGTTTCTGCGGGCTACTCCGAGATCGTCGGACAACTGCGCCGTGCGGTTCCAAAGCAAGTTCCAAAGCAAAAAGAGCAGGAACCGGCCAAGCCGCCCGTCGAGGAGCAAATCCCCGGGATGGGGTGAAGTGCGCATCCAGCCAGCAACGAGTATCAGGAATGAGGAGTCATGACAGACCCATTGAAGAAGATGCTGTTCATCTGATGTGGAGGGTCAGGTGCGGAGACCATCCGCATGATCCGAAGAG
>CAINWE010000186.1 GCA_903854365.1 Oligoflexia bacterium | reverse complement strand
CGACCCGCTCAAAGCAATACAGCCTCCATCAATCCCACTCAAATCGTGGCCCCTCCGGCGGCAGCAGGTCATCTGACTGCAGAAGATCGTCAGGCAGGTACTGGCGCAGTTGCAGAGAACGGCAAAGACGTCACCGTTCATTACACAGGCACCCTCACCGACGGAACCGTTTTTGACTCTTCACTCAGGAGAAACGAGCCTTTTAAATTTAAGCTCGGTGCAGGCCAAGTCATTCCCGGTTGGGACCGCGGCATTGGCGGTGATACTGCTCTTGGCATCCAAGCGATGAAAGTGGGTGGAAAGCGTAAACTCGTCATCCCTCCACAATTGGCCTACGGCGAACGTGGGGTGGGACCTATTCCTCCCAACTCCACTCTGGTTTTTGAAGTAGAATTGCTGGGTGTCAACTAAGATAATAAAGCCGTAAAGGATACAAGATGGAAGACTCAAACGAAAGCACCAAAGAAGTCCTAGTCGTTGCCTCAAAACTGAAGAACTATATTCGTAGCCATGCCGGCATGAATACCTCCGGCGCGGTCATCGAAGTCATCTCAGAACGAGTCAGACACCTTTGCGATCAAGCCATCGACAACGCGAAGAAGGACGGGCGTAAGACCGTCATGGACCGGGATTTTACCTAAAGCCCCTACATCAGACCTAGGAATCAGGGTTGAGCGCTTCAGCGGCGCAAGGCCCTGATCTCCTCACAAAATTCAAGCCCCACTTTTTTAACTCACTCAAAGCGAATGCAAACGGCGCATCTCAATAAAATGAGGCCTCAGGGCACCCGTCAACCCGATCACAATGGGATTCTCAGGAGTCGCTGGCTGAACTAGCCTCAACCACTCAGGAACAATCCGAGAGGCCTCGCCCAGTGTTTGCTTCTCCAAAAAGGCAATCCACCGCGCTACAGAAAATTGAGCCAAAAGAGGATTTGCCGCCTCGCTTCCATCGAACTTTGAAGTCATGTACTTTTGAAGAACGGCCCGTTCCGCAGGGTTAGACAACCAACTCATCAATAAGTTCTTCAGCTGATCACTCTGAGGATGTTGCACAGGAACCACTTGAGAGATCGATCGATAAATCTCAAAAATCATATCTTCCCCGATAGTTCTCATGACGCTGGTTTTAATGGTTACTAAATCAGGTTTCTGTCGGAGCGGCTCACCTAAACCGATTTGCTGCCAAGACCCTGGATTTCCGGCCCGGCCAGCCCTGCCGCGTGCTTGCTGGAGAATGCGCTCTTCATCAGAATCGAAGGCGACGATCACATGCAGCCCTTGAGGCGCTCGAGCTGAATCATACCTGTAATCACTTCCTCTCCCACCGAGATTGGTCGTAATAATGACTTCTCCAGGACCGAACGCCTTTGATAGAATATGCTCATCTGACATTTCGGTATAGAGCTCAGGTTTAAGGCCGCTTCTCGAAAACGAATCTCTCAGCTCCCAGGCTTTCTCAGGATTTTCTGCCACAATGAGAACCGGTTGACTCTGCGAGCGAACCTGGG
>CAINWE010000185.1 GCA_903854365.1 Oligoflexia bacterium | reverse complement strand
CATTTACCCTTGGAGCGACACAAAGAACTTTTTCGGCAAACTCGCCTTGCGCGACCTAGAAAGCTATCCATTGAAACTGAACCCCGACCAGAGAAAAATTCTCGTCTATCGGATTCTTGAAAATTACTGGAGCTACGGCAGTCGACATGAGCCAGAAAAATCACTACCCAGTGCCGAACTCGGACATTTACTCAAAGGTATTTTGGAACCCCGCTCGATGAAAGGATTTGTCGCGCGTGCTCCAGCCCAACTCAAAGCTCGATTAGCACGCCTCAACCTCATCGACCTTGGACTCGTGAAAGACCGAAGAACTGCAGAAGAGCGTGGACAACTTATTTTTTCAGCCGAATCCCTCTATCAATCTACCTTTGATCGTATCCAATCTCGGATCAACCCTGGCATTTCTAGCGACTTATGTCCTTGGTCTGACTGGAGCGAGTACATCTCTCGTTCTTCGCCCCAAGAACGCTCCAAGCTCTTCGCCGCCGTTGCTCAACTACGACCGATTACCGAGCAACCTCGGATCATCGAAGACCTCGACGTCTTAGAGTCAGCAATCGAATTTAGGCGCACCCAAGAGTTTCGTTTGCAGATTCAAAGGAAACTCGATTCGTTAGCCGACGAAGCTGACCGCAGGGGCGTTACTCGGCTCTCAAAAGCTGATTTTCAGATCGGAAGGTGGGTGCAAAAATCGATCAAAACCACGCACCCCCTGTCACTTCTTAAACACGGTTACGGCATCCCGCTGACCCAAGAATTCAATAAGAATTCGATTGATCCAGCCGAATCGGAAAAAAATCTACTTAACCTTAAAACTTGGGTCCATGAAAACTTTAAAACTGAGGTCGAAACGCTCAAAGCAATCGAAAAAAATAGAACCGATCTAGTGCGAAAAATGGCAGCCACCTCGCACTATTTTTAGCTCGATTAAGCTCCGCGAATGAAAAAAATCAGCCTGACCAGGCCCTGACCTATCCTGAAAGACCGGCGTGCCAAGCAGGGTGCTCCCCAATCAATTTCAACGCCCTCTGGAGCAAAGTTTTGCCGGGCTCAACCTTAGGCCAGGCAGACAGACCGCTCGGATGAGGGAGGCAAACCACATCAACGACTTGACCATAAAACTTGGCCTGGAGTTGGGTACCGACCACATCCGTGAGTAGAGCCGTCGAACCATAAACCTCAGGCCCGAGCACTTGAGAAATGGCAAGCTTACCTACAGCTAGAATCAAGTGCGGCTTCAAAATTTGCAACTCTCGCTTCAAATGTTGAGAGCAATTCAAGATTTCTGCGGAATGCGGCACGCGATCCCCGCCTCCAGAGGCTTTTCCAGGAAAACACCGGGCTACTGCTGCCATATAGACTCTCTCTCGAAATTCAGCTTCCGAAATCCCAAGCGATTCCTGAAACCAGCGAAAAAGCGTTTTCCCGGCAGTATACGCAAAGGGCCGCCCCAAAGCGGCTTCATGGGGTCCAGGCGCCTGGCCTAAGAGTAGGATCGGCGATAAGATCGCAGCCCCGTGAACTGGGGGGCCCACCATCTGGTCACAGGAACGACAGGAGGCGATCACCTTTTGTACTTCCTTAAGCCGATTCAGAGCCTTCAAATGAGATGACATAAGAAATCGAACCTTAGCAAAAACAGCAAAATCTTCACCCAAAAACCTCATCACCCTCACGTAAACCGATGACAGAATCGCCTTGAATCACGAGGCAAAAACTCAGATGGCCTTTTACAGCATGATCGAATAAGATATGAGCCTTCAATAACCCACTTTGAAAAGGATGGGCGCTCGTCCATTTCTAAGCGTCGAACTGGCAGAACCCAAAGAGGTTACGTTTCTCATGATACAAGCCTGGATTTTTCTATTTTTAGCCATTGTCACCGAGGTGGCTGGCACTCTCACCATGAATGAGTCCGGACATTCCGGTAGCTTTGCCAT
>CAINWE010000184.1 GCA_903854365.1 Oligoflexia bacterium | reverse complement strand
CCGCCTACGAAGCTATGCAAAACTGGACTTTCAACAGAAAGGGAATTCTACTGATCGGTCCTCCAGGTCGAGGCAAAAGTCACCTGACTGCTGCCCTGGGAGCCAAATTCTCGGACCACTCGGTCATGAGCGCTGCCTTTACAACCATGAGCGGACTCCTTGCTCTCCTTCGCCGAGGCTATGACGAGGACGTTTTTGACGAACGCCTCCGTATGGTATCGAGCGAACTCCATATTCTAATTTTAGACGACCTTGGCGCTGAAAAAGCTACGGAATGGGGAGAAGAAAAACTCTACATGATTTTGGATACGCGGCTTAATTTTGCTGCGGAGCCAAGACCTCTCTTCGTAACGACCAACCTCACGGAAAAAGAACTCAGCGAACGCTATCATCCCCGGATCGTCAGCCGCCTGCACGAAATGTGCACCTGGATTGAGGTCGGTGGACCGGACTTTAGAACCTTACCTCAGCCAGAAGCGCCACCCAGCCCGGCGCAGAAGGCATTACCCCAGAAACTCGAAACCGAGAAACCAGAACCTCGCCCCCAAAAAAAGCCGCCTAGCAAATCAGACGTCAGGCCAGAACTCAAGCCAGCACAAACCGGTGAGTCCCAACGTGGGTTTCAAACGGAACTCAAGCTCGACTATACGCCAGGGTTATTCAAAGACGATATCTTTACACAAAACTAAACGAGATCGAAATATTTTAAATCTAAAAAATTTAATAGCTCGCACTAAAATAGGCTATTATTGTAATGCTATGTATGATATCCGAACTGTCGGTTTTTATGGCAACAAATTCAATTTTTTTCTTATGTGCATGTTTTGCTTTTGCAGCAGCGTTCCCAACGCCATCTGCTCGGGCTGCTCTCAGAAACACCCCTAATGCCCTCTGTCAGGCAAACTCAATTCACTCGTTTAAACTCAGAGATGGCTTTATTCATTTTCCAATCGAAAAGACATACCCAGGTCCCCTCGACTTTTTCTTCCTAAACTCAATCCAATATCGCGGTCTTGACCTCTGCTTGATCGAATCTGACCAAGTCCCACTCTCCCTGCACAACCTCATCGATCAACTCGGACAAATCAACCGACAAGTCAAAAACACGTTTGGAAACGATTTTTTTGAATACATCCTTCCAGAAGGCCTCGCTCTCCAGTTCCGGAGTAGTGATCGAGGAACTGCTTTCACAAGAACCGGCAAAACGCTAGAGTTAAAGGCCTTTCACGACTGGAACGGCGAGCCGATCGATTACTCGGCCTACGTCCGTCAACTCGGTCATTTTCTCATGGAGAGTCCAGCCCTCCTGTCGTGGCGATCTCCGATCATTCAGGAGGGGATTCCAGATCTCTTAGCACTGATCATCACAGGCTCAGCCGGCGCGGAAGCAGGCCTCCCAGAATGTTTTGCAAAAAACATCCGAGGACCATTCACAAAAGGTGGAATAGGATTTCAAAGTCCTGCCCGTTTTTTTGATTGGACTTTTCTCCCTCACAATTTATTTAACGAATGCTGCAAGGAATCTCATTCAGAAGAACAATCATCCCTCCCTTCACTTCAACCTAACTCACACAATCACCTCAAGAGCGCCTGCAAAGCCCTGAGCTTAGAACTCATCGACCTCAATCTTCAGAATGCCTTGTCACCCTCGATACCCCCCCTCTCCGGCGATTTTAACCCAGCCCAATGCTTTGACCAGGTCACTGGATTTTTTCAACCCAAAAGCTGCGGACGCTATTCAACCGGGGCAGTGATGAGTCAATTTCTTTTCGAACTGAGTCAAAAAATTACCTCACGATCGTTTTCAAGACTCATCGTTCGATTTTTAGTACTTCTCGCCAACCAACCGATTCCTAGAGAGCAGTTCTCCTGTAAACTCAAGAAGTCGCCCAAACAAGACGTCTTCCACGTCGCCGTCAACACTGAAGTTCCGATGCTTTTTCATCTGATAAAAATGAATATCAGCCCGTCCGAACTCATCGAATTTGACGCCCTCTGGGACCAATACGGAATGGAAATGGGGATGGACCTGGACAGCCTTTTTAGGCAAAATCAAATTGCGGTTCATATCGCATCTCTGCACATTTTCAATCAAATCAAATCGGATCCTTATTTTATGCTCAGCGCCCGTCCTTGCACAGCATCCGGCCAGTTTAGCCTCCGCAAATTTGCTTCCACCCCGGGATGCGAAGTCGTTTGTCAAAGAAGTCAATAAAACCTCGCTACTTAGATTTGCGATCTCTGCTGAGTCGTGTTAGGTTTCCCTCCCTATGGGTAAACGATTAAGCGTTAAGCACAGAAAGCGTCGTCACGATCAACACACTGCCTACCTCGCAGGCATGGCTCCCACGGCTCACAAAGTAGCTGTTGAGCGCAGCAAAAAGGCTAAGAAGAAAAAAGCATATCCGATGACCTAAGACCCTGAGTCTCGGGGTCCAACAGATTGAGCAGGTGGGTGTACGCTCAAGAACTTAAAATGTTCTTTTACTTTTTTGAGCGCTTAGCGCTGTCTCGGTAAATACCGATTGAGAGAGCGCCTAAAAGAAAACCATTCCACTGGGTACAGCGGTTCAGACTGCGAATCCGAAAAAGCCGTTAGAGTCGCTAATGATTTTTCTGAGAGCTCCGGCTGAAGCAAAAGGTTTTTTACCATGCGCTTTTTCGTAGGTATGTCTTCGATTTTTTCTGACCAGTGAATCAGAAAGTCCACAGACTTCTGAGAGAGCCCAGGGTTTCTCACCAGTACATCCACCAACTCGAGGATCGAGTGGTCCGTTGAAGAGAGTAAAAATCCCTTAAGTGGAGCCTCCGAACTCGAAGAAGAGACGCTTACACTCTGTAAAAGTGCTGCGACGATTGCGTCCCCTAACTGGGGGTGGGCAGCCATTTTCAACTTCATTTGATGTTGAGGACCCGGTGCCAACGTCGGAAGACTTTTTGCATAAAGATCCCGAGTCCAGCTTGAGAGGCGAGGATTATCGGTAAATCCAAGAAGCACTCGATACTTCAAAGCCGGAATCCGAGACTGCTCGGCCTCCCTCCATATTCTTGCCTGAAGCGCCTCAGACGAACTCAGAGTTGCGAAAAGTACCAGAAGATCATTTCTCTCATCCCCAGGTAAAAATCCATCTTGCAAAACCAGCTGAGCAAGTGCTTCTCGATACGATTCAAGCAATGATCGATTACCTGCCAGGCCTCGGGCGAGCCGGCCCAATAACATTCCGTGAATCTCCCTAGGCAGGGCCAATAGCTCAGGCAAGTAAACTTCGAAGATCTTCTGCTGGATATCGGGACTCAAATTGCCCTGTCTGGCCCAATCACACACTGCCCCAATTCGGTAAGGGAAAAAGACGAGGTGGTCTAACTGCTCAAACTGATCATTTTGCCGAGACCACGGCAGGTTGGGGTGATGGTGAAGCCGCT
>CAINWE010000183.1 GCA_903854365.1 Oligoflexia bacterium | reverse complement strand
GAAGTGAGTCGCATGAGTCAGATTGCGCCTCTACCTGATATGCCTACTTATTTTGGTGGGATGATGCACTTGCGAGGCAGCATGATCTCGGTGGTCGATTTAAAGAAAAGTTTGAAAACTTCCAAGCCTGCTGAGGCCCCTGCGTCAGTAAAGTATCCTTGTGTGATCGTGGTCGAAGTTGGGAGTGGGTGCTACGGTGTCCTGGTTGATGAGGTTTTAGATATTCTTCCCGTTTTCGATTCTCAGATTGATTTCAATCAAAAGCTATTCCACGGCTCGGAGTCCTTTTTGGGGATGATTCAGCGGGAGCATGAGTCCACTGTCCCGATTCTGAATTTAGAGAAGGCCTTACAGATTAACGAGCTTCGTCGAAGAAATCCGGCAAAGAAAACTTTAAGCATTGTGGCGCGAGGTTCAAAGTGAGTTTCCGATTGGACAGTACTTTAGGAGATAAAAGATGAATGCGGTGACGATCTCTAAGAAGTTGATAGCACTCTGTAGTTCGCTGCTGATGGTCACTGCCGCTCTCGGGACGCTGAGTTTTTTCAACATGAGTCGGATTAAGCAAAACTATGCTGACGTCATTCAGCAGAATCTCCCTCGACAACGCATGACCTTAGAGTTTTTGCTGCATTTTAAGAATGCGAACATCGAATTGCGCACGCTGGGCTTGGCAGGTTTGTCCCGCGATCAAGGGCAGGTCGCGATTCGAGGACTTACTGAAGAAATCAATGCTTATGACAAACTCTCTAAAACCTATATGACCGAGCCGTTTTTACCGGGAGAGGAAAAGTTTTTTCAGACTCTCGAGTCAAATTGGTCCAGTTTTAAGGTTCTAGCGGAAAAAATGCTTCGCTTTCATCGGGAGCAGGAGCTTGGAGCGCTTTCTAATTCAATGCTGTATGAGTACCCTGACTTGTCAGCCAAGTATAAGGACGCTGCAGCTGCACTGGTCAATTTTCATCGAGACGCCGTAGATTTGAAATCTCGGGAACTCGATGAGGTTTCTATGCGTTTAATCATGGGAACCTTGACTTTCATGATGGTTGGGTTGTTTTTGGGTTTTTTGCTCGCTTATTTTATCGTTCGGTCGGCGTCCAGGCATCTTGGGGAGTTAACTCAGAACTTTGAGAAAATAGGACGGAGGGCGAACGCGGCTGCGGGTAATGTTGCCGCGATTTCCCAGCAAATTGCATCGGCTTCGCAGGGTCAAGTCAGCTCCATGGGCGATATTGCCAGTAGTTTCGAGGAGGTCTCCGGGGTGGTTTCGACCACGGTTCAGGGGTCAAAGAATTTACTGAATTTGGTGACTGCCGGTAATCAGGCGATGAGCCAGTTTAAACATGCTTTTCAGCAGATTGAGGAAAGTCATCATCGGGTCGAACGCCTCGTTCAAGTGATCGAAGAGATCGGTGAAAAAACGGAGATGATTGACGAGATTGTTTTTCAAACCCGACTCTTGTCATTTAATACATCTGTGGAGGCCGAGCGGGCTAAAGACAGTGGGCGGAGCTTCGCTTTTGTTGCGCAAGAGATTGGAAATTTGGCTCAGATCAGTGGCAAGGGAGCGACGGAGTTGTCGAGGTTAGTAAAGAACAGTCTGAAAACAGCGCAGGATATGGCTCAGTTCAATCGGGCTAAAATGGAGGCCGGGGTTTTGCTTTTTGCAGAGACAACTAAGCAGTTTGAATCTCTGCAGAAAGCTGCTCACGACGTGATGCGGGCGTCCCAAGAGTCAAGTTCAGGAGTTCAAAAAATCAATCAAAACCTTTTGATGATGAGTAAGGTCACTCAAGAGACCGCCTCTTCGACCCGCCTTTTTGCGGAGACGAGTCATCTGATGAGTGAACAAGTGGGTGAGATTTCTCATTTAGTAGGGGATCTTGAGAAACTGGTGACCGGTCAAGCGGGCGAGTCCATGGCTCAGATGGGCGAACATTCGCGTCAAAGTCTGCCAGAGGAGGAGGCGCCTCAGGTCCGTCCATCGGAGCGAGAGGGGCGCGGTCAAGTGGTGTCTCTTAAGGTCAATGGTCACAAGTCTGATCGCATGCCGCTTCGCAATTCTCATTTGACCATCGGGGTTCGGACCTTGCAGAGGCAGGGTTCCGCAGCACGGAAAGAAGATCCTTGGGGCGATTTATAATTTTTCTCGCAGGGAAGTGGATCTATGATTGAGCAGGTTCTAGTGAGTGAAACTACCCGAGAAGAGCGGTCCGCGTTGCGGGATGCTGCGGCCGGCACTGTTTTGCCTGTTTCGAGATCGGCTCTTGATTCTCTCTTAGCGGTTTGTGGAGAGCAGGTTATCCTTCAGTCGATGATTGATCTTCATCGAGAGGACTGGGTCAATCATCAAGAACTTTTGGTTAAGTGGATGGGTCAGATGACCCAGTTGACGGTGAATCTCCAAGCCCGCGTGCTGGCCCTGACTCAGGTGAATATGCAGTCGCTATTTAAGCAGCTCGAGCGTGTCGCGCAAGACTCTGCTCAGCAGTTTCAGCGAGAGGTCATGTTTTCGTGCATCGGAGAGGCTACGGCATTAGACCAAGCCATGAGTGAGTTATTGTTAGAGCCGTTGTCTCATTTAGTGAGGAATGCCGTAGGGCATGAATTAGAGCCTCCCGAGTTGCGAAGGGCTCTCGGCAAGCCCCCGATTGGTCGTGTGGACGTTGAGGCAAGGCGAGTGGGCGGGCTCCTTTGGATCGAGGTTCGAGATGATGGCCGCGGGCTAGACCCTGCGCAACGGAAGCTGGATGCCGTTGAAAACGGGCTTTCTAGTCAGAATGGGATACCCGATGTTGGACTCTCTCCGGGAACGGATGCCATCGGTATTGCGACTACTTTGAAGCGGATTGAGGAGAGAATTCAGCATCTGCAGGGTCGAATTGAGCTGGAAAAGAGGGAGGGTCATGGGGTGCGGATTCGAATGATTTTTCCGCTGACCCTTGCTGTTTTTAACGGCACTTTGATTCGGGTGGGACAGTATCGATTCGTGATTCCAAACTCTGAAATCGATGAGATG
>CAINWE010000182.1 GCA_903854365.1 Oligoflexia bacterium | reverse complement strand
GGAGAAACGCAGTTGCCTAATCCGTAACTGAGGCGTCGCACAAAGGTTCCGTCTACGTTCATGACGTAGATATTTTTTTGCCCGGTGCGATTGGAACTAAAAACAATCAGGTTGCCATCGGGACTAAAAAACGGATCTTCGTTGTTACCTTGATTTTTGGTGAGTCTTTCGATTTGTGACCCATCGGGATTCATGATGAACACATCGAAGCCTCGATCGATCCATCCAGCGAAGGCAATTTTTTTATTTTGAGGAGACCAAGTTGGCGTTGCGTTATACCTGCCGGCATAGGTGAGGCGGGTCACCTGAGTTCCGTCGGACTTCATTGAGTAAACCATCGGGGCGCCTGATCGAGAGGAGACAAAGGCGAGATGACTACCGTCCGGACTCCAGGCGGGGTCTACGTCAAAACCGAAAGATTTCGTGAGAGCTTTGCTTGAGCCCGATTTGAGGTCCATCGAAAAGATTTGAGGGTTTCCAGAATAACTGAGTGTGAGGGCCATGGACTTTCCATCGGGCGCGTAGGCAGCTCCGCTATTAATTCCCTTTTTGCTGGAAAGCAGGCGAGTGGAGTTGGAAAGAAGGTCGAACTCATAAAGGTCAATGTTGCGAATATGGTCAGCGTGTTGGCTGAAGAGAGAATAGGCGATTCGGGTACCATCTGAACTCCATGCGGGAGAGAATGCAATGGAGCGATGTCGGGTCACTTGTTTGATGTTGGAGCCATCAAAGTCCATGATGTAGAGTTCTTTTCTGCCTGTCAGATCGCAAGACATGGCGATCTTGGTCAAAAAAATTCCAGGCAGGCCGGTGAAAGAGTTTACGATGTCGTTGGAGACGGTATGGGCTAAGATTTTCGCCTCGCTGAGGGATGCGTGGTATTTGCGAAAAAGCACTTCTTTGGCACCGAAAGTGTCGAAGAGGTGGACCTCTAGTGAGATTCCTTGGGTCGGTTCTTCCGAGAGAGAAGACTTGATCAAGAATTCTGCACCGATTTGCGTCCATTCGTTCCATTTGAAAGTGTTCAGTGCAATTCCGGATTTTGTGGGGTCTTCCAGGTAGGCCGTTGGATCTAAAATCTTCGCCATATCCATGTAGAGCAAGTCTTGTTTGATGGTTTCAGCGATGGAACGAGCGGCTACGGACAGGTGGGGGGTTGCACGGATGGGTGGAAATCCTACGATCGTTTTTTTGATTTTTGCCGTGCCCACCGCAATGGAGTCGTTGATCGAGTGGTGCGGTGGTCTTGCTAAAGCGGAGTTCGAAAAACAAGCGATTCCAAGTACTATGCTGATCTGACTGAGAAGGTGATATCTGCGGTTCATGACTGCACCATTATAGGGGAAATCTTACTGAAACGCCATGACTCATCAGGCTGTCGCCGAGCTCTGCTGGGGGAGGCGGAAAGGGTTGGCTCTGTTGGATGGTTTTTTGGACTGCGGAGTCAAATTGGGCATTGCCCGAAGGGTTTTCTAGGACGGACCGAACCACGCTTCCGGAGGAGGCGATAAAAAGTTGAACTCGGGCCGATAAGCTTTGGCGACCTAACCAGATGGGGAGTTGCCAGTTTTCGCGAAGTCGTTCTCGAAGTGAGTCCAAATATCCGGATTCGTTGGTTTGGCTTTCTTCTCCTTCTAAACTACTTCCCGTAGAGATTTGATTCCCTTGGATCGGTCGGGGTTCACCCGTGGGACTTGGTTCGTCAGACCAGTTTTGAATGCGCGCTAAGCTTTTCATGCGGCGGATCGCTCGCTGATTTTTCGCTTCGCTTTGGGAGGGATTCTGTTGGGATTTGAGGGTCATTTGTTTGGGAAGGAGTGCTGCGACGTTTTTTGCGCTCTGTTCCATTTTTTGCACGATTTTGCTGATTTCATTGTTGCTGACGATCTGGGAGCGAGCCAGGTCTTTTTTGAGAATGTCGGGTAAAGCGACCAAGTCTACTTTGAGGGTCGGCATCCGCGGGGGAGAAGAGTCTGAAAACGAATAAGCCCTCAAAAGGATGACGAGAAAAAGAACGAAGTGTCCAGCCAAAGACCATTTGAAGGATTGATTAAGCTGGGGCTCGGTCTGTCTCATTCTGTTCC
>CAINWE010000181.1 GCA_903854365.1 Oligoflexia bacterium | reverse complement strand
TCTCACCTACAGTTGCCACAACACTCAGCGCCAACGGGGACAGGCTATATAAAAAATTTAGCCTCGAAATCATGTAAATCCCAGACGTCACCATAGTTGCTGCATGGATCAATGCAGAAACCGGAGTTGGGCCAGCCATAGCATCGGGCAACCACACGTACAACGGAAGCTGAGCAGACTTGCCCATACACCCAACAAATAACAGCAGGGCAATCGACGTCACTGCCTCAAGATCAACACGAATCGCTCCACCATGCCCTAGCTCCCCCACAGCCAAACGCAAAGCTTCGAAGTCAAAAGTCCCAAAAGTAGAAAAAATTAGAAAAATACCGAGCAAAAATCCTAGATCACCTACTCGGTTTACTACGAACGCTTTTTTACCTGCCTTCGCCTTTTCAACGTCGCTATACCAATAGCCAATTAATAAGTAACTACAAAGTCCTACTCCTTCCCAACCCAAAAAGAGAATCGGTAAAGAAGCTCCTAAAACCAGCATCAGCATCGCGAAGCAAAACAAATTTAAGTACGCGAAAAACTTCCCAGGGCTCGCATCATGCCCCATGTACCCAATCGAATAAATATGAATCAAAGTCCCTACGCCCGTAATCACTAGCGTAAACAACGTGGATAGAGAGTCTAACCGGAAGGCAAAATCGAGCTTCAAAGCCCCAACGTGAATCCACTGAAAAACGACCTGCTCAATGACTCGGTGCTCCCCCTCGGCCGCAAACAGCCGAAGAAATAAGGATAGAGAAACCAAGAAAGACATAAAAATAAACAGTGTAGCAATCGATCCCGTGATCTGTGCGCTAGCCTTTTGCTTGCCGCCTTGAGCCTGGCCAAACAGGTACCAGCCACCATTGATTAAAAAGCCAACTAAGGGAAAAAGTGGAATCAGAGCCAGCATGCTTACTCCTTGAGAAATTGAATTTGGTCGGTATCAACACTGCGCAGAGTTCTGAACATGGCAATAACCAAGCCTAACCCTACGGCGGATTCAGCCGCCGCAACCGTGATGACAAAAAACACGGACATCTGTCCACCCATGTGCTGCAATTGCTTTGAAAAAGTGACAAATGTCAGATTCACAGCATTTAACATGAGCTCGATACTCATTAAAACGACGAGAATGTTCCGCCGAATTAGGACACCCGTGAACCCGATAAAGAAGATCACAGCACTAAAGGCCAAAACCACCCAGGGCTCGACACCCATAACTTAAAACCTCCCAGTCGCAAGCTTTCGCTTTGCGATCGCAACAGCACCCACTATCGCCGCCAACAAAAGCACCGATGTAAGCTCAAAAGGTAGAATATACTCAGAAAACATAAGCTCAGAAACTACTAGAGTGTTGCCTCCCGCAGCCTCAATATTCTCCGAGGAGAACTGAGCAATCGCAGGAGTCAGAGGCGTTTTCTTAAAAGCCCAGATGAAGAGTGCCAAAATCATCGAAATCAGAACACCGGCTACTGCTCGCATCCCTAAATGGGTCCTACCCAAATCGAAAGAAGGAACGTCCGCGTTCAAAAGCATAATCACAAACACGAAGAGCACCATAATCGCTCCGGCGTATACAAATATCTGAAGTGCGGCAATCAAATGAGCATCTAGCAAAGCGTAAATCCCTGCGAACGAAAAAAACACCATTACTAAACTAAATGCACTCGAAACAGGGTTTTTCTTTAAAATGACCAAAAGAGAACACGCGATCGCAATTCCGCCAAATCCATAGAAAAAATACGGAGAAATGTTCATTTATTGCCTCTTTGCTCCAAAAGGAATTGCTTATCGTAAACCTCACGATAGGTCGTGCTCATCTCGTAAATATTACTCAACTTAATTGCATCCTTCGGACAAGCCTCTTCGCACATGCCGCAGAAGCAACACCGAAGTAAGTCGATTTCAAATTTTACCGGATACTTTTCCTTATCAGGCCTCTCTCCAGCCTCAATATGAATACATTCCGCGGGGCAAACGGTTGGGCACAGCATACATGCGGTGCAATTCTCCACGCCGTTGGTGGCCTTGAGATAATGCATGCCTCGATATCGGTCTGAATAATTTCGCCTCTCCTCTGGAAACTGAATAGTCACCTTTGGGGCGAAAAGCATATTCTTCATGGTAATCATCAATCCCTTGATGATTTCGATCAGATAAAGCTCCTGAAGGAAGCCTTTTTTCTTTTTTAAAAGCATAGTTTAAACCCACCCGTAATAGGTCAAAATGGCGGTGATGAAGATATTCCCCAAAGCCAAAGGCAACATCACTTTCCAACCGAGATCCATCAACTGATCATATCGAAACCGGGGCAATGTCCATCGGACCCACACAAAGAGCCACATAAAGCATCCGACCTTAATCGAAAACGACGTCGCCTCAAATAAAACTCTGAGCCACTCAGCACTCAATCCCGTGAGGCCAAATGCCCCTTGCAAAGCGCCCAAAATCCAAGCCATCCCCGGAAGGAGCTGCCAACCCCCAAAATATAGAGTAGCAAGCAAGCCCGAAGCGGTGGTCATATTTAAGTACTCTGCCATCATAAATAAAGCGAATTTCATGGCGCCGTATTCAAGGTGATATCCCGCGACGATTTCAGATTCACCTTCCGGCAAGTCAAAAGGGAGCCGGTTTGTTTCAGCGAAGACAGCAACGAGAAAAATCAAAAACCCAAGGGGCTGAACAAAAATACCCCACTTCGGAAGCTGCAAAAACTCAGGTAAAATCAGCGGCCCCACATGAGTAATGAGTTCGCCCTGCTGCCGAGCGATATCACCGAGTTTCACGCTTGAGAAAGTCATAATAATACCGATGACAGACAAGCCCATCGAAAGCTCGTAACTAATCATCTGCGATGAGCTCCGAAGGCTTCCCAGCATGGTATATTTATTATTAGAGGCCCAACCAGCCATAATAATGCCGTATACTCCCAGAGAAGCGATCGAAAACACATAAAGCAAACCTACATTCAGATCTGCAACCTGAAACTGGAGCACCCGACCGCCCAGCTGAATGGAACTAGCAACTGGAATTACTGCAAAAGTCATGAAAGCAGGAACCACAGACACTAGAGGTGCAAGTACGTAATAGAAAGGCTCTACGTGTCCAGGAACAGGATCTTCCTTCCACAAGAACTTCACAACGTCCGCGAGAGACTGAAGAAGCCCGAGTGGACCGCAGCGATTCGGGCCTAGGCGATTCTGCATCAGCGCAGAACCCCTCCGTTCCACCCAAACCATAATTGGAACAACTTGCAGAAGAACGACGACCAGCAGAGCTGTCTTGGAACCTACCTCAATCCAGTCAAGAATATCCATAATTTATGCTGCCCCGTGGGACGTCTTTCGATTAGCCCACATCATGAGAATTTCAGATAGTCCTTTGGCCTGCCCCGGTGGCTGCAAGGCCCGCCGAATCCGTTGCTCACGCCCCTCATAATTTAAAATAGTTCCGTCCTTCTCCGCAAAGGAGAGCCCCGGCAGAATGACTGAGAACATCAAGGCTTGGTCCTTCATAAAAACCCCGATACCCACTTTCTCAACTCCATCAATATCCGCAGGCAGAGTTGCCCTGCCTCCTCGAATGATGAGCAAACCGGTCACGTCTGCAGACAGTTTAGAAAACCCCCGAATTCCAAGCTTCTCTAATCCATTGAGGTTTGCAGTCTTGCTCTTCCGCTTGAGAATGCGGTCTTCCGGAGCATCATCACGGGTAGACAGAATCCCAGGAGTTCCAAAATGGTAAATCGAAGCTTGAGAATAGTGCTGCTCCTTAAACTGAAGAACAGCCGCAGCCTCTTCCTGGGTCAGATCCGAACCCACTAAAATCGCGATATTCTTCCCTGCCAAGGCCGCCTTTGCCAAATCAATTGAGCTCGCCCAATCACAAACCTCTAGCCCAGAGGTCTTGGTGCGAGCAGGATCCAGCAAACGATCCTCACGCTCGACATAATGAAAGTTAAACCGCCCCTCGTCGCAGAGCCAATAATGATTGATTTCTTTATTTTCGCGCGGCACGCATCGGTAAATTTGATTGTTGTCCTGGTGGATTTCCATGTTACATCCCTTGGAACAACCCTCACAAACAGTGGGCACTTTTTCCAAGAACCACACTCGCTTTTTAAATCGGAAATCCTTGATCGTTAATGAACCAGTAGGACAGATGTCCGCATAATTACCGGCATAGTCAGTCTCTAAAGGCCTGCCATCAATGGTCGTAATCTCTGTATTATTGCCCCTCTTCAGAGCGACCATTTCGCGAATCTCGGCAATTTCGCTTCCAAACCGAATGCACCGAGTGCAATGAATACAGCGGTTCATATTTTTCTTGATGACAGGACCCATGTCTAAGTCCAGGTAGGTCCGCCGCTCTTCTGTCGTCCGTGAATATGCAGACCCGTGCTTATAGGAGTTATCCTGCAAATCGCATTCACCCGATTTATCACAAATTGGACAATCTAAAGGATGATTCGCTAGGAGGAACTCCATGACAGACTTCTGATTCTCTACCGTTTTCTGGGACTTAGTTTTTACCACCATCCCCTCAGCAGCTAAAGTAGAGCAAGCAGTTTGCAACTTTGGCATTTTTTCGATCTCGACGGCGCACATTCTACACTGGGCCACCACCGAAAGCCCCGGATGATAACAAAAAAGCGGGATATCAATCCCTGCTCCTTTTGCCGCCTCGATTAAATTCTGTCCCGGAGTAAACTCGACTTCCCGCCCGTCAATTATGCATTTGGGCATTTTCCACCTCGAATATGAGCCTCAAAATCGGCCCTAAATTTTTTCACAAAACTCATCACTGGGCCTGCTGCAGCATCTCCCAGGGCACAGAGTGTTTTTCCGCTAATATTATTCGAAATATCTAGCAACATGGCCAAATCCTCTTCTCGACCATGGCCGTGCTCGATTCGTTCAATAATATCCTCCATCCACTTACACCCTTCTCGACACGGGGTACACTGACCACACGACTCGTGGGCATAAAACTTCGTAATTCGCTGTAGCAACTTCACGACACAATAATCTTCGCTAACAACCAAAATAGCGGCAGAACCTAACATGGTTCCAATTTTCATCAGGGGCTCGATATCAGCAATCACATCGATTTCATCGGCAGTCAGCACAGGCGCAGACGACCCCCCGGGGATTACGGCCTTCAATTTTTTGTCGCCCAAAATCCCATGACAATGATCGTAGATCAGCTGCCTCAAGGTGACAGTCCCTGCTCCCAACTCATATACACCCGGCTTCTTGACGTGCCCTGAAACACAAAAGAGACGCGTGCCACCTGACTTATCCAACTTCCCTAAATTCGAAAACCAATCGCCGCCCTTTTGAATAATGTAGGGCACTGCAGCGAGAGTTTCGACATTGTTCACAATCGTAGGGCCGCCAAACGCCCCTGCTTGAGCAGGAAAAGGGGGCTTAACCCGCGGCTCACCCCGTTTGCCCTCTAACGAATTGAGCAGGCCCGTTTCCTCTCCGCAAATGTAAGCTCCGGCCCCTCGATGAACCGTCAAGTCAAAATCAAAGCCAGTTCCCTGGATATTCTTTCCTAAATAACCAGCTTCGTAGGCCTCCTCAATCGCACGATCCAAAAGCTTCGCTTCTCGGGTATATTCTCCTCGGATGTAGATATAGCCGTGATGAGCACCAATCGCATATCCACCAATGACCATGCCCTCAATCAACAGATGCGGAATGTACCGCATAATATCTCTGTCTTTGAATGTCCCAGGCTCCGATTCATCCGCGTTACAAACCAGATACTTTGGCTTAGCTGACTGCTTAGGAATGAAGCCCCACTTCATCCCCGTCGGAAATCCTGCGCCGCCTCGACCGCGCATATTGGATTTCTTCATCTCGGCAATGATGTCATCCTGAGGCATTGCAAGCGCCTTCTTCGCAGCGGTGTAACCAGACATTTTCTGGAGATAAAACGCGAGGGGCCGTGACTCTTCGTTAAAATACTGAATGAAAAGCGTTTCCGAAGTTTCCATGGCTTTACTCCAAATGATCCAGCAATTGGTCTAGTTTCGAGACCGTCAAATTCTCGTAATAGTCGTCGTTTAACATCATAGCGGGGGCGGTCCCACATGCACCCAGGCACTCTTCTTCGACTAAGGTAAACTTCTTATCTCG
>CAINWE010000180.1 GCA_903854365.1 Oligoflexia bacterium | reverse complement strand
GGTTAGCTAATTCCCTTAAATCAGCAAAGTAATCACTATCAAGCGGTGCTTTGCGTGTTCCATCAGAAGCATAAATATAAACACAATAATCATCAAAATTTCCAGTATCAAACTCTAAATATGTTCCGTTATCAAAGTTTGCAATTCTTGTTGACATAGAAAAGTTATTTACAAGGGGTATAGGTTAATTCAAATCCAGGACGGAGTGACATCTGGTCATTCACAGGATTTTTAGGATTTAAGGGCTTTGGCAGTAGCTATTTTATGCATTGAACTTGGCTCGAATTTTCGCCAAAGATTCCCCAGACTTCGCAGTTTTCCAGGCGTTCCACCCATCGACAGGTTTTCCACCATTTAGATGTCTTAATGCCCCTGAGGGAGATTTGTGGAGTTTGCCATCTGCAGTGCGTATGTCACCATTGGTCGTAACTGATGCTCTATGCGTATCAAGTTGGACTCTACTTTTCCAGAGCAGTTCATCCCCTGGGTGAATGTAGCCAGCTTTTAACAAATCCTTCATGGTCGGCATCGATACTCCTTAATAGTGAGAGGGAACGATAATATCGTTAAGAGGGGCAACTGTATTTAAAAAGAGTTTCCTTGCATAGAAAGCGCGAGAAACACTTCCATGGCCTGGGCCGTTAGTCCGGGGCTGAATATAAGTTCCCATACTGCCAGTTAGTTCCTCAAAGCCTCGATTAGGGTCCAGCAAGCAGTCCCGGACCAAATTGTAATCACTCTCAACAATTGCAAGCTCTTCCGGGCCCAAATTAACTTCACTGGTCTTCACAACATAGCTAGGAGTTGAATCGTCTTTATCTATTGGTTGTGCTGTTCTGATGACCAGAAGAAATTTATGTAATTTGGCATACATATGACTATCTACAAATTGTGTTTCTCGTACGTTATATGCGTCAATCATTGTGATTTTCATAGTTTCTTTGTATTGCCAACCAGCTGTTCCCTTTTTAATAGAAGTAGTTTTAAGTTCCCATGAACCAAAGTTGGGAGATTGTGCAGAGTTAATAGGTAACCCCAGAAATCTTTCTATGGCCTGCCCTGCCCAACCTTTATTTATTTTTCCATTTGGAGTCCTTATTCTTATTTCGAGTTCGTTAGCAACATCCCTCAAATCTCTCCCAACTAATTTTCTTAAGGCCTCACTTGCCTCAGCCCTCTCCATTAGGTAAACCTACTCACTGAGCTCAATAATTTTTTACAGAAGGTGAGCTGAACTATCCTCATGACGCGCAGCCACCATCCTCTTGTTAGAAAGCTCAATATATCTATCATCTAAATCTATACCGATAAAGCCTCTATTTAGTAAGACACAAGCCACTCCAGTGGTTCCACTTCCACAAAATGGGTCTAAAACAAGATTTCCTTCGTTGGTGCACATTGCAATTAAGCGACGAAGTAACTCTAGAGGTTTTTGTGTAGGGTGCACTCCGTGAATCTTTTCTCGTTTGGGAGTTGTTGGTATTGACCAAACAGAACGCATTTGTTTCCCTCGCCTATAGATTGAATCATTTCCAACATTCCAATCCCTAGATATTTGATAGTTGAAAGTGTGTTTAACTTTTTGATTTTTAGAAGCCCATAACACTGTCTCATGGCTGGCTGTAAAATTTCTGCCTGCTAGGGCGGGGGCACCATTTGGCTTAAACCAGGTTATGTCATTTATGATTCTGCATCCTAATTTTTGTAGTAAATAACCACACTTATAAATACTATGATAAGTACCAGATATAGCCATAGTCCCATTTGGTTTTAAGACCCGCAAACATTCAGTTATCCATCTTTCATGAAAATCAATTTCTTTATCAAATCCTCCACTTTTATCCCAGTCACCCTTATTCACAGAAACAGCTTTTCCAGATTTGACGGTAAAACCATTGTTTGAAAGAAAATAAGGTGGATCAGCAAAAATAAAATCAACGCTTTCAGTAGATAGTTTTGCCAAAGCTGTAAGTACATCACTTTGAATTAGTTCAAAACTATTTGCCATTTTCATTAGTAATTTGTGACTAACAATTCGCTTATGGAACCTCGACCAGAAGCTTTAGCGCTAACCATTCTCGGTGCTCGGATAGCACGAATATCTAGTTCCTTGTAGATGTCACGTGATACAGGAGTGTCAGAATTTGAACACATTGCCCTTAGTCCATTTTTAGCAAGATCGACCATAAGTTCTGCAAGTCGTTTTTGATCTTCAATATCAAATCCAACTGCATGATACGAAGTAAAGCTCGAAGATGTATTCACTGGTTTATATGGCGGGTCAAAGTAAATAAAATCTCCTGCCTTAGCAATTTTTGTTGTCGTTTCAAAGTCCGAATTCATAATTTTGGTATTTCTTAATAAAAGTGAAACATTTTTAACCTCAGCGAGTTCTAAAGCAGGAAATATCTTTTTTTGGCCGAATGGAACATTAAATTCACCTCTAGAGTTCTCTCTATAAAGTCCATTAAAGCAGAGCTTGTTCAGGGCGTACAGGTATGCGGCTGATTCTAAAGAAGTCGACTCGGATGAGTTAAAAGCCTTTCTAATTTCCAAGAAATATTCTTTTTTGAGTATTTCTGTACTATTACGATTGAAACGTTTTGCTATATCCATGATTTTTGCATAAATCGGTTCGGGCTCGTTCTTTACATAAGTATAAAAATTAATTAATCTTTTATTTAGGTCAGCAATAACAGCTTTCTTCGGGTTTATATGCAAGAACATGGCACCTCCACCTATGAAAGGCTCTATATAGGTTCCAGTATCCCAATCTGCTGGAAAGTTACTAAATAACTCTCCAGCAATAGCACGTTTTCCACCAGCCCATTTGAGTAAAGGTTTCATACGTATTGAATGGCTAACTTTTGAATTCTATTTATTTTCATCTTGGGCATTCACCCAACTCTCTAGCTTAAGTTGCCAATGCTTGGATTGTGCTCGAATATCCTGGGTTTCACTGCTATTGATGAAATCTCGGACTTCGGCATCATCTTTACAACTCGAAACCGTTATGAAAGAACCCGATTCGTAGTCATTAGTAGCAAAAATTTCGCTAGGCACTAAATCCTCCCACTCATTTAATGCGTCCAAATAACCAAGTCCACTTGCAATAATAATTTCTTCCCAAGG
>CAINWE010000179.1 GCA_903854365.1 Oligoflexia bacterium | reverse complement strand
TGCTCTCTGCTCTCTGCTCTGCTTCGGCCTTCTCATCGAAGCATGCCATCGAGCACCCAACACGACGACCCCTCAAAAACCCTTGAGCCTCGGAAGCTCAACTCCCGCGAGCGAAGCCGCCTTACGCACAGCCCCCCCGTTCACCCTCAGCTCTAGAAACGGGCTCTCCTACACTCTCAATCGCTTTCAAGGTAAATGGGTTCTCCTCCACTTTTGGGCGGCTTGGTGTCCGCCCTGCCGCACTGAACTCTCCCACTGGCTTGAGCTCAGCAACCTGCTCAAAGGAAAGCCGATTCAGTTCATCGCCGTGAGCTTAGACTCGAGTTGGGAAGAAGCTGAAAAAGTACTCCCCTTCGACAAGGTGCCAAGCAACATCCTCTCTCTCATTGACACCACAACCAAAATTTCGGGGGACTATGGAACCTTTCAGTTCCCAGAAACCTACTTAATTAACCCTGCATCAAAAATCATTACAAAGTGGGTTGGTCCACAGAACTGGACGACCCCCGCCTTTGACGCGTTTTTTTCGAAGCTACTGAATACCCATCCTTAGAACAGTCAATTCTAGTCAAAAGCTGGGCCGACTCGCGGGGTCGTAATAGACAGATTGCTCGCCTGCTCCCGCTTTTCCTCCTGCGGCAGGAGGAATAACTACCTGCTCGTCTCCCTGGTAAACTTTTTTCCCGGGCGGCAGTTGAATCACTTGCTGCACCAGTGCTGGATTTTTATCAGACTGACCGGATCCACCCATCCACGCTCGAGACGTGACCCCGCTCCCCTGATTTGCAGGCGAACTTTTGCGGGCTTGAGACATCTTACCAGCCTCAATCGCGTAATCGACATTCTCACCTCGGGCTTGATTATATAATTGGTGATGGACACTCAAACTACCAGTCGCAAGATCCTGCGTTACCCCTTCAACAAACGTTCGCCTCAGTTCTGCTAAAGAGGGAAACGATCCCTGAACCGGAGCTTTCGCCTGAAGACGAATCTTCAATTTTGCCCACTCTTTTTGGGCTGCATCAAACTGCTCCCGATCTACTCCTGCAGGTCGCACGGACTGCTGCCCCCGAGATCCCTTCAAGGCCTGGACCTCAGAAATATCCATCACCCCCGAATCAATTTGAACCTGTTTGAAATTTCGGAAGTCCTCTTCCTTTGGAGCTAATGCATCAAACATCTTATTCTCCCAGTCAGCATCAGCAGTATCCACCACTCGACTTAACGCATTAGCAGCAGATCCTGAGCTTGCCTGGGCAAAATCCGCCAACTGCTTGGCGGTAGCATAAGCGGGCTGCTGATCCCTCTTGTTCGCCTCACGCTTTTCAAATTCTGCAGACGCCTCAAAACTTGCCCCATCTGCGGATAACTGGCAGATTCCGCCCGGGCTCACACTTTTGCATTCCAGGGCGGCGATCGAATCGTTATTTTTACCTATACTTGCAAAAGCCTTGACCTCCCAAAACTTCATCAAAAGGGAATAATCATTGATACATTTGACGAGCCTTTTCTGGTCTTCTCCACTCACCACCACAGAACTTGCAGGCGTTGGCCCGCAAAATCCCCCTAATAACTGATATTTCTGTCGCAAATTTTGCTGCCGAAGGGGACCATGTACCTCAGTCTGCAAAAACTCGATTTTCTTTAGAAGATAATCAACCTGCAGCGTAATATTCTGATTGCCCTGCCTAAAATAGGTACTCTGAGAGGCTCCCTTAAAGGCCCGATCCCCGTAAATCAGTCCCCTGGGATCGTTTTGACCAATTGGCTCAATCCCTGAAGACACGGGCACCTGGCTTCCGAGAACTGGACTTCCGGCAAAAGCCACTCCCTGAAAATAACCAGGCAAAATCACGGCAAAAGACAAAAATCCAAAACCAAAAATACTGCTTAATCTAATTCCAAAGAACTTAACAACGAAAATAAAACGAGAACCGACTGGTTTGATTTTAAACATAATTTATAAAAAGTTTAATTTCTCGGATCAAAAAAAATCGATTAACTAAGTCATTGATTATAATTTGAAACCGAATCATATTTAAATAATACTAATTAAATTAACTGAAATGAAAATGAAAAAAACTACAATCATTATCTCAGCAGTCGCTCTTTCTCTAATTTCTCCGAAACTTCACGCTGCAGGTCGAAAAAAACCCAATTTAATGACTGCACCACCTGAAGCGACAATCATCTCTCAACTGGAATACCAACGACAGCTCGAGGAAGGGCACCTCATTGCAATCACCCACTCATCGTCTCTGAACGACCCCCACCCGGTCAATATCTCAACCGTCGAAGGTCTTAGATTATTTAAGGAAGATTTCGAATCACGATTACCGTCAAAAAAAAACCTCATCAAAACCGATATCCCCAACGACACTCAACTCACTCTGCAACTTACCGATGGAAACACACAACCCATTACCCTGCTCGGCTCAACATTCGCAGCAACCACCCTCGCCCAAAATCTACAAACGCGCTCTTCCCCCTTCAATGAAAGCCTCATTGCACTTCAATTAGCACGACCCGCCCCATCGACGCCGGTGACACTTCCCGCAATAAGCTCTCCACTTCTTGCCCCTTCATGTACTCGCGAAACCGGCTATAAACACGGTCTAGACCTAGGAGGAGCGTTCACTCCATCCCCACTCGGCTTATTCTCCCAGCTCTCCTGGCCACTCAAGCCCTTCCTTACTTGCGTAAAAGATCAAGGCAAACGCGGCTCCTGTACGGCATTTGCCACGGCAGCAGTAATCGAGACTACGTTAGCAGCAGCCGAACACGTTTGGATCAACCTCTCGGAACAGGCCATCTATAACCAAAGCAAAATGCTCTGGTCCGAAGACTACACGCCGTCGGCCCCCTCCACACCAAACTCCCAGCCTGAAGGCTACATCACCAGCGAGCTTCTGAATCATGCAAAAAAGACCTCGTACACTTTCCCTCTTGAATCCGAATGGGAATATAATGCCTCCAGCCAAATGATGGTGACTTACACTCCTGCCGGCAATTCAACCCTGCTCGTATCCCACGCGTGCGATCATTACCCAGGAGTCTGTTCAAACACAGTTCATCAAGGACAATTTGTGTGCGCAAGCTTTGGGGGCACCTACCACTGCGGATACCTCACTGGAGTTCCGCATTCTCAGAAGGGCATCCAAGTCAAAGACTACGTAGAACTCTGGAACCAGTCTGATCCGAACGGATCCCTAGATCTCCTCAATCTCTACCTGAATGCGAGCCAGCCCATCATCGCAAGCATAGCCGTCACCAACAGACTACTCTCCGTTCAAAACGGCTTTGCTGATGTGGCTGACCATAATCCTGATCCGAATAATCCGGACTTGATCCTCGGCTACCACGCTGTTGCGATCGTAGGCTACGCTTCCCGGGCAGCCATCCTCGAGAAACTCCCTAACGCACCGCTCAACTCACCCGCAGGCCCAGTCGACCAACCCATCTCAGGTTACTTCATCATTAAGAACCAGTGGGGCACTCAATGGGGAGACTCCGGCTATGTCTACGTCCCGGGAGACTATCTAGTCAGGAATATGCTCGCCGCCCAAGCACTCACTGAGGTCAATCGAGTTGGCTTCTAGCCCAAAACAAAAAAAAGGCCCTGGTAATACCAGGGCCCTCCTACTACTCAAAGAACGGCATTAAACTATTAGCTGCTGCTACCACCAGATTTATTACTGCCGCCAGAAGCTGGGGTCTTTCGACCAGCCCCGCCTTTACTCGCCGAGCTACCTGCCCCTCGAGCGCTACCCTTAACCTTCGACTTACCAGAGAACAGCCGACGGAAACGATTAAATGGATCATGCGGAGCCAAATCCTTCTTCTCAGCAGAGGCCTCATCGGCTCCTTCAGCCTTCACCTTGCGCTTACGATCGAGGACTGGGTGGTCGACTAACTCAACCACTGCCATCTCGGCCGCATCACCCCAACGTCGCTCAGAAATCTTCAAAACTCGGGTATATCCCCCGGCGCGATTCTGATAACGTTCCGCTAAAGAAGAGAACAACTTCGAAACCACATCATTACTTCTGGTCCGATCAAAAGCGAGACGACGAGAAGCCGGAGAACCGGACTTGCCCAAAGTAATCAGACGATCAACAACTCGCCTGACTTCTTTCGCCTTCTGAACAGTAGTAATTACCTGCTCCTTCTCAATCACAGAATTAGCCATGTTTCTGAACATAGCGACTCTGTGAGAAGTATTTCTACCAAATTTACGACCATCTACGCCGTGTCTCATAAAAACTCCTAAATCGAACCCGCAACCCTCAGTTATCTAGGGGCAAAAGCTCTCTATTTTATTCCTCGACCTCATCACTACCTTCATCAAAATCTTCGCTTACCTCGTCGTCACCGCCGTCGGTTACGTCCTCGGCGCCGGATTCAACTGGCTTTGAAGGCTGACTCGGAGCAACGAATCCATCCAGCTTCATGCCCAAACTGAGACCCATTTCCCCAAGGATATCTTTGATTTCATTCAAAGACTTCCTACCGAAGTTTTTGGTCTTAAGCATCTCAGACTCTGTCTTCTGAACTAGCTCATAGATGTACTTGATGTTTGCGTTCTGCAGACAGTTAGCAGATCTCACCGACAACTCTAATTCCTCAACAGAACGATAGAGATTCGGATTAAACTGAGAACTACCCTCTTCAATTGCCTGAGCAACCGGTTCTGGCTCCTCCTCAAAGTTCAAAAACACCGACAGCTGATCCTTCAAAATCTTTGAACCCAAAGACACAGCATCTTCAGGATTCACTGATCCATCTGTCCAAACCTCTAGTGTGAGTTTGTCAAAGTCAGTCCTCTGACCAACACGACTTTGAGTGACCGTATAATTCACACGGCGAATAGGAGAGAAGAAACTATCAACCGGAATCCACCCAATGGGCATCTCGTCTGATTTATTTGCCTCAGCTGCACGATAACCGCGCCCGCGTGAGATCTGAATCTCCGCACGAAGCTCGCCCCCGGATCCCAAGGTGGCAACCAACTGATCACCATTCAGAACCTCAACATGGTCCGACACAATAATGTCAGAAGCCAAAACAGGACCTGCACCAGACTTATCAATCAGTACAGTTGCGCTCTCGGCGCCGAGTAAGCGAAATCGAACTTCTTTCAAATTGAGAATAATCTCAGCGATGTCTTCCTTCACATCAGGAATCGACGTAAATTCGTGAACCACTCCTTCCACCCGGATAGCAGTCACTGCAGCACCCTGCAAAGATGACAACAACACCCGTCGTAGGGAATTCCCCAAAGTCAATCCAAACCCTCTCTCAAGAGGCTTCGCAATGAACTTTCCGTAGGAGCCACTCAGACTCTCTTTGTCAACGTCTAGTCCCTTTGGTTTAATCAGATCTCGCCAATTCTTCTCTAACATTCAATTCTCCTGTCATCCCCTCGCTGCTCTCCAAGAGCAAAAGCAACCATGCGGGGAGTGTTCAAGTCACTATTTCGAATACAACTCAACAACCAAACGTTCCTGCATCGGAGCAGTAATATCATCACGCGCTGGCAAATCACGTACACGAGATTTCATGGCAGCAGAGTCCAATTCCAACCATTGAGGAATCTCACGTCGCTTCACTGCTTCAAGTGCACCGCCAATACGAGCAACGCCACGACTCTTTTCCCGAACCTCGAGAACATCACCCTTACCAAGAAGGTAGGATGGAACGTCCACTCGTCTTCCATTCACGGTAAAATGTCCGTGACGAACTAAGTGTCGGGCTTCCGAGCGCGAATTTGCAAATCCGGATCGATAAGCGACATTATCAAGACGCCTCTCCAACATGGACAATAGATTCGAGCCAGTCACGCCCTTCATTCGATCGGCTTTCTCGAACAAGTTCCTGAACTGACCTTCAAGTAGTCCATAAATTCGCTTGATCTTCTGTTTTTCTCGAAGCTGCAAACCGTATTCAGAAAACTTAATACGACCTTGGCCGTGCTGCCCCGGCGGATAGCCACGGCGTTCAAAGGCACACTTATCAGTGAAACAACGGTCACCCTTCAAAAATAACTTTTGATTCTCACGTCGACAAAGCCGGCAAACTGAACCAATACAACGAGCCATAAACTACACTCTCCTTCGCTTCGGTGGGCGGCAGCCGTTATGAGGAATTGGGGTGACATCTTCGATAAAATTCACTCTCAAGCCCACAGATGCCAAAGCACGCAAGGCAGACTCACGCCCAGCGCCAGGTCCGCTCACATACACCTGAACGTTTCGCATCCCATTTTCGACAGCTTTCCGACCTGCGTCTTCTGCCGCCACTTGAGCCGCAAAAGGAGTGTTCTTTCGGGATCCCCGAAAACCCTTCCCACCTGCGCTCGACCAGCAAATTGCGTTACCCATCGCATCGGTAATCGTAACAATGGTATTATTAAAGGATGACAGGACATAAACGTTTCCGTTGGAAACATTCTTCTTGCCCTTCTTCACCTTCTTAACAACCCCTTCTCCCGCAACAGGAGTCGAAGCCGCTTCTTTCTTACTTTCAACTTTTTCAGCTTTTTGATCCGACATATTCACCTACTACTTCATCGCCTTAACGGACTTCTTACCTGCAATTGCTACAGCAGGCCCCTTACGGGTTCGAGCGTTCGAATGGGTACGCTGGCCTCTCACAGGCAAGCCGCGTCTATGTCTAACTCCTCGATAGCACCCCAAATCCACCAGTCGCTTAATATTGAGACTGATCTCACGGCGAAGATCACCCTCGACTTGGCGGGTGCGATCAATAATCTCGCGCACCTTGGCAACTTCAGCCTCAGTCAGTAAATCTGATTTCTTACTGAGATCGATGTTAGCCTCGGCCAAAATCTTTCTTGCAGCCGGCTTGCCAATACCAAAAATATAGGTCAATGCCACTTCCATCCGCTTATTGCGTGGGAGATCAACTCCCGCGATACGAGCCACGCTGTTACCTTCCTTTCAATACACTAACTAAAATTTAACCCTGTCTCTGCTTGTGCCGCGGATTCTCACAAATCACGCGAACAACTCCCTTTCGACGGATTACCTTACACTTGTCACAAACTTTTTTTACTGATGCACGGACCTTCATAAAATCTCCATCTACCTCTAAACTATTTTACACGGTATGTAATCCGACCTCGGGTCAGATCATACGGAGACATTTCAACCGTTACCTTGTCTCCTGGAAGGATTTTGATATAATTCATCCTCATTTTTCCTGAAATGTGGGCCAAAATCCTGTGCCCATTCGGCAACTCAACCTTGAACATGGCATTTGGAAGAGGTTCTAAGACTGTACCTTCTACTTGAATCGCGTCATCTTTAGCCATAGTTTTTAAACAACCTTTTAAGCTCGCCTTTCAGTTCGACCACTCCGGGAGGTCCGTTACGGAACCAACGGACCAGAAAATATTAAACTCTCGTCAAAATCTCGGGCCCGCTCCCG
>CAINWE010000178.1 GCA_903854365.1 Oligoflexia bacterium | reverse complement strand
TGCAGACGACCTCTACTCTGGGACTCAAGCTTCACAAGCCTACGAGGCGCTTTTTCATTTTCACTATCTGAAGAGACCGTATGAGGTAGTGCCTAATTTGGCTGAGCAGATGCCAGAGGTGAGTGATGATGGGAAGACTTATACGATTCGTATTAAGAAGGGAGTTCTTTTTCAGGATGATGCTTGTTTTAAGCTGACTGGAGGCAAGGGCCGTGAGCTCACGGCGGACGATGTGGTCTACTCCTTGAAACGTCTGGCTGATCCCAAGCTGGCATCGGCTGGTTGGTGGATTCTAGATGGTAAGGTAGTGGGGCTAAATTCCTGGCGCGAGCAGGCCGTCCGCGAATTGATCGCTCCTTACTCACGAGAAGTTGAGGGTCTTCGGGCTTTAGATCGATATACTTTGCAAATTAAGTTGAATCAGCGCTCAACCCAGTTTTTATATTTATTGACCATGCCCTTTACAGCGGTAGTCCCGCGCGAGGCGGTTGAGCTCTACGGAAAAGATTTTTTAAACCATGCTGTGGGAACAGGGCCCTATCGTCTTCGGGAGTATCACCCTAGCTCTAAGCTCGTTTGGGTTCGCAATCCCACCTACCGTCGCGAGTCTTACCCCAGCGAGGGCTCTTCGGGAGATCGAGAAGCAGGACTATTGGTTGATGCAGGCAAGCCGCTGCCTTTGGCGGATCAGGTGGTAGTTCAGGTCTTTGTTGAGCAGCAGCCGATGTGGCTGAGTTTTTTGGATGGGCAGATCGATATCTCAGGAATTCCAAAAGATAGCTTTTCTAGTGCTATCGGACCTGGTCACGAGCTGACCTCGGAGTTGGTCGCAAAAGGGGTGCGTTTGCATAAGGTACCCGGTTTCGATGTGACCCATCTCACCTTCAATATGGCCGACCCGGTTTTGGGAAAAAATAAATATCTGCGGCAGGCTCTGAGTCTTGCCTATGATCAAAACACATTCAATGAAATTTTCTACAATGGAGCTGCCATGGCGGCTCAGGGTCCGATTCCTCCGGGGATTGATGGGTACGACCCGAATTTAAAAAATCAGAATCGGCAATTTAATTTAAGTAAAGCGCGGGATTTGTTGGTTAAGGCGGGTTATCCCGGTGGAAAGGGGTTGCCACCTCTGGAGTATTCGACGATCGCTGGCAGTGTGGCTCGGCAGCAGAGTGAGTTTACATCGAAAATGTTTGAAGGGATAGGTGTGACGCTGAAAGTAGGCACCTATTCTTGGCCTCAATTCCTAGAGATGGTGAAGACGAGGAAAGCCCAAATTTGGGAATATGCCTGGTCAGGAGATTATCCGGATGGTGAGAACTTCTTACAGCTTTTCTATAGTAAGAACGCCTCTCCAGGATCGAACGATTCAAACTATGCAAACGCAGAATATGACCGACTTTATGAGCTGTCGCTGACCTTACCTGAGGGGAAAACTCGGAGTGAAGTTTATAAAAATATGGTTAAAATTCTGGTTGAGGATTGTCCTTGGATTTTCGGATCCCATCGTTTGAATTATGTTTTAACTCAGAAGTGGCTGGTGAATTACAAGCCGAACGACTTTAATCATTCAAATTATAAATATTATCGGATTGATCCCAAAGTGAAGAAATAGGCGGCTCATTCATGTTGTTTTACATCGTGAGAAAATTGTTGGCTACGGTGCCGACCCTCTTCGGAGTTGCGTTGATCGTTTTTGTGCTTTTTAATATGGTGGGTGGCGATCCTACTTATCAAATGCTCGGTCGGCACGCGAGTGAACAGCAAATTCAAGAGGTCCGTCATGAGTATGGCTTTGACCAACCGAAGCCGGTACAATTTCTCACCTACCTCAAACAGATTGCAACTTTCGATTACGGTCGTAGTTTTGCTACTCGTCAGCCGATTAGTCAGATGATTCTCGAGGGTGCTGGACCGTCTTTGTCGCTCATGATTCCCGCCTTTTTAATTACTACTATTTTGTCAGTCGGAATCGGGCTCCTGGTCGCATACTTTAAGGGGCGGTCTCTCGATCGTTTCGTCGTGGTCGTGTGTGTTTTTGGAATGAGTGTTCCGATGTTGGCTTATATTTTATTTGGACAGTATTTTTTAGCCTATCGATGGGGTTGGTTTCCGATCTCTGGGTATGAGTCTACGTGGCCCGATAGGATTCAATATATTCTGATGCCTATGTTGATTTTCGTGATCGTGAGTCTTGGGTATGATGTTCGATTCTACAGGGCCGCCATTTTAGAGGAAACGACTCAGGACTACGTGAGAACGGCTCGAGCGAAGGGGCTTTCTGAATTCGAAGTCTTTTTTAGACATGTATTAAAAAACAGTATGGTTCCGATTTTGACCAATATTGTCTTGGAAATTCCGCTTCTGATTTTGGGGGCCTTCCTACTGGAGAGTTTTTTCGGGATTCCTGGATTAGGGAGTATCACCATTGATGCTGTGAATAATAGCGACTTTCCAGTGATCAAGGCGATGACGACGCTGGTCTCGTTTCTGTATATTTTAGGAAATTTGGCGACTGACATCCTTTATGTAGTGGTGGACCCCAGAGTGAGGCTGAAATGACGACGAATTCCGTCAGTTTGGAGAAAATTCCAGATATGGATCGGGCGGATGCCTTGCCAAAGGGTAGGAGTCTGTGGGGGGATGCTCTTCGGAGATTAAGAAGGGATCGGATTGCCGTCTTGTGTTTTGGGATTTTGCTGTTCTATGGCACTGTGGCTCTCCTTTGTCAGGTCGGTTGGATTGCCTCGCCTTGGGATCAGACGGTGGGCAAGGCATTTCAGCCCCCGAGCATGACCTCCGTCGATCTACTTCTGGGGACAGATCTTTTTGGTCGGAGTGTGTTCTATAAAGTACTTCACGGTACGCGCGTGGCGCTGAGTGTTGGATTGATGTCATCGCTTTTAAGTCTTCCGATTGGAGTTGTGCTCGGTGCGCTAGCCGGTTATTTCGGTGGTTGGGTAGATGACCTGATTGTTTGGTTTTACACAACGATCTCCTCGATCCCCAATATCATGCTTCTTATAGCCGTGACTTTTATTTTGGGCAAGGGACTGGCATCGATGTACATTGCTCTGGGTGTGACCGCTTGGGTTGGATTGGCGCGGGTGATGCGGGGTGAATTCATTAAACATAAGTCCCGTGATTATGTTACGGCCGCTGAGAGTCTCGGCGCCGGGCATCTATCACGGATATTTCGGCATATTATGCCGAATGTTTCCCATTTTATTATTGTCAATATGTCCATTCAGTTTGTCTCAGCCATTAAGTCGGAAGTGATTCTTTCTTTTTTGGGTTTAGGGGTTCAGGGACAGCCCAGCTGGGGCGTGATGATTGATGATGCGAAGCTCGAGTTATCAAGAGGGGTATGGTGGCAGTTAGTCGGGGCTTCGGGGGCGATGTTTTTTGTTGTTTTAGCGTTTAATCTTTTGGGTGACTCACTGAGAGATGCCCTCGATCCGAAGATGAGGCATTAGAGGGGGTTTGTGATGGTTGAGAAGGTGCTTGAGGTTAAAAGTCTCCGGACGGTTTTTTCGACGGAAGGCGGAGAATTGAGGGCAGTGGATGACGTAAGCTTTAGCGTCTCTGCCGGCAAGACCTTAGGCATCGTGGGTGAGTCGGGATGTGGCAAGAGTGTGACGAGTTTATCGATCATGAGGCTGATTCCTCGTCCTTCCGGGAGCATTGAGTCCGGCCAAATTTTGTATCGAGGCCAGGATCTCCTCGGGTTGAGTTCGGAGGAGATGAGAAGAATTCGTGGGAATGAGATTTCAATGATTTTTCAGGAGCCCATGACGTCTCTGAATCCCGTCTTTACGATTGGCTATCAGGTGAGTGAGGCGATTGTACTGCATCAGAGGTTGACGCTCCGGGACGCTCGCAGTCGCGCAATTGAAATGTTTGAACTCGTGGGAATTCCGTCTCCCGCGAAACGCGTGGATGAGTATCCTCATCAGCTTTCAGGAGGCATGCGCCAGCGGGTGATGATCGCGATGGCGCTGGCCTGTCACCCGAAGGTCCTCATTGCAGATGAGCCTACGACGGCGTTAGATGTGACAGTTCAGGCGCAAATTTTAGACTTGCTCCGGGATTTGCAGCAGAAGGTGGGTATGGCTCTGATTTTGATTACCCATGATCTGGGAGTCGTGGCAGAGGTTGCAGACGATGTCGTGGTTATGTATGCGGGTCGTGTGGTGGAGCAGGGGAGTGTGAAAGAGATTTTTAAGAATCCAAAGATGCCTTACACCCGTGGGTTATTGAGGAGTTCTCCGACGCTCACTCTTGATTCAGGTGGGCGATTGAGGCGAGGTCGGTTGGAGACGATCCCGGGGATAGTTCCAAGCCTTCTGAGCCTTCCGAAGGGCTGTCGTTTTCAGGATCGATGTTCGTCTGTTTTAGAAGCGTGTCGAGGGAACGAGCCTGAGCTGAGATTGATTTCTTCTGACTCAGATTCGAGGCATTTGATTCGCTGCGTGAGGGATATTTAAGATGAGCCTTACACTCGGCGCAGAGGTGATTCTGTCTGTCCGTAACTTGGTCAAAAGCTATCCCGTTCGTGGTGGATTGCTTTCGAGAGAGATCGGCAGTGTCCAGGCGGTTTCTAACGTGTCGTTTGAGATTAGGAAAGGTGAAACTTTTGGCCTCGTGGGTGAGTCAGGATGCGGCAAGTCCACGCTAGGGCGCACGATTCTGAGACTCACCGAGGCATCGTCAGGACAAATTTATTTTAAGGGCCAGGATATTACTGCGTTGGGGCAGTCTGACCTGAGGAAGCTCAGACGTCAAATGCAGATGATCTTTCAAGATCCGTATGCTTCATTAAATCCGCGAATGACCGTTGAGAGTATTATCGGTGAACCGCTGGATATTCACCGGCTCTGTCGATCTAAGGCGGAACGTAGAGAGCGGATTTTTAACCTCTTAGATCGGTGCGGCTTGCGGAGAGAGGCGATTTCGAGGTATCCCCATGAGTTCTCGGGAGGTCAACGACAACGAATCTGTATCGCGCGTGCCTTGGCTGTTGAGCCGGAGTTTATTGTGTGTGATGAGCCCGTCTCTGCCCTGGATGTTTCTATCCAGGCGCAAATTGTCAATTTGATGCAGGACTTGCAGAAGGACTTAGGGCTCACTTATTTGTTTATCGCGCATGACCTCAAGGTGGTGCAGCATATTTCGAATCGCGTCGCGGTAATGTATTTGGGAAAGATTGTTGAAACCGCAACAGCAGATGAGTTGTATCTGAGGCCCAAGCACCCTTACTCTCAGGCCTTATTATCCGCAATTCCGATAGCAGACCCCAGTCGCAAACGTGAGCGCATTGTCTTGAAGGGAGATATCCCGTCTCCCCTTAGACCACCGTCCGGGTGTTATTTTCACCCGAGATGTTCGCGTTCCAGGGAAAAATGCCAACTAGAAGGCCCTCAATTGGAAAACGACGCTGCATCTCAGGATGGGGTTCACGCTATATCCTGTCACTACCCCGGGTGATTAGTCTTTTTTTACGGGAGTCTCGGGCTTACTGACTGCTGGTGGATGCAGGGAGGTTGCGCCCCCCTCTGGACTCTTAGTTTCCTTAGGTAAATTCACTTGTCTGCCATCTTTGAGTTTGATGCCTGTTTTTGAGACTTCGTCATGAAGGTTCTTTCTCAAAGTTTCATTCAAGGATTCATTAATTTTTTGGGACTGTTCCGTCAATTCGACTTGACTAGGAACCGCTTCAGCGGAGGCTTCGACTGGTTTGATTCGGTCTTTGGTAGCGAACTGCTCTGGATGTTGCATTTGTTTGGCGTAATGAACTCCGAGGGTGAAAGTAAATAATGCGAAGGTCGAGATCAAAAAGAGGAGTACCACCATCTCTCGAGCATCGAAAATAAAAAGTTTTTGCTTGTATTTGAACGCCATAATGACCTTATTACATTTTAAATTAATAAAAGATATAAATCAACGGCGAAGGCGAGGCTCGTCGAAGTCAATGCGGCTTTTCTAATTCCCGGAGGCGCTTCATAAACGATTCCTGGCTCCATCGCTTAATTCTGAGGTAGTGATGACTCTCCAGGTGGTTTTGCAATTTTTGCTGAAAATCTGAGCATCCTTTTTCGCCAGATTTTTGACAGAAGTAGTAGAGCTCGGCCGTGACGATCTCAAGTTGATCTTGAAAGTCCCAGATGAATCGATCAAGAAGTCCTAGTTGAGATCGGATTTCTTGGAAAGCGGCGCCAAAATCTCCCTTGGAGGCATAGAGAGCAGCTAAGTAGTAAGAGTGCCAGGGTGAGTTAAAAGTACTATCTTTTAAAACTGAAATTTTTTGTTCTAAAGTGAAGTCAGGATTTTTGTATATAGATTGTGAAAAAAAATTTGGTAAATCAGGATTTTGCGGTTGCCAGTCCTTTACTCTGAGTGCAAGTTCCAAAGCTTTTTGTGGTTCATCGCTTCTTAAAAGGTATTCTCCGTAATTAGTGGTATTAGCGGGTGTGGCCTCAGTTGAATAGGAGTTTTTCCAAAGCTTTAAATCCGATTCCCAGGCGCTGGATAATTGAAAAGAAAGGATAAAAAATAAGCTGCATACTGAGGCGAAAGCCATCCATCTCGAGTGTCGCCATTGCTGCGGAAAAACCTGGGTCCAACGAGTGTAGCCCAGGGCGATAAAAATTCCTAGGCTGGCATTGAGAAGGTAGGTGTCAGATACAAATATATTGGTCATTTTTAATAACAATGGAATTAGCGGTAGGATGTAGTAAAGCATCCAATAATAAATTTCTCGCACCTGGCATTTCTTTAAACCTAAGGCAAAGAGTGGAAAGGTACAAAGTCCAATGATGTTTTGAAGACTTCCTGGATATGGACTCGAGACGCACGGCCATACAGGGCAGATCACCTGAAAAAAGTACCGGCCGAAGGCGAGTAATTGGATTCCCAAATTATTTAACCTGTTGTCGGCATATTTCCCGGAGCCGCCGCTCTGAAGTACGTAAATTCCATTGTAATACCGAACGTTTAGATAGATGCAGGTACCGCCTAGCAAGACGCAGAGAAGGGCGAAGCTTCTTCCTTGGGCTGTTTTGAACGGATTTGACGTGTGTCCCCAGAGGTAGGCTATTGCGAAAACCGGCCATAGAACATTAATCGGGTGCGAAAAAATTGCTAAGAAGTAGAGTGAACTCAAGCCGAACACTCGCGTCCACGTCAGCCTTTGACTCCTCGAGATCTCAATGATGAGGTAGGTCGCACAGAGGATGAAAAATGTCGAGAGGACATGTTTTCTGGCTGCGATCCAGGCAACGGAGTTCATGAAGACTGGATGAGTCGCATAGAGTGCGACCGTCGTGAAGCAGGCCCACCGTGAGAAATTCAGCTTTGCTAAGATCAGACGAATGACTGCGAGGCTTCCCAGCCAGAGGAGAACGTTCGTGAGGTGGAAAGATGCGAAGGGGATCCATTTTTGAATCTGGAAGTCCAGCCAAAAACTCAGGTCTCGGACGGGTTGCACGTCAAAAATCCGGCCGGATTGCACCGCTTTCCAATAATCGGAAAGCGAGTGTAGATCTCGGATTGGTACGAGGAGAATTTTATCGTCGTAATTGAGGATGGGATCCAAGGCAATGAGTTTTCCGTAGAGGATCGCAAGGGCCGCGGCGATGGCGACCCAGAAAAGGAATTCAATTTTTAGAGGTGAGATGCGCTCGCCTTGGGTTTTCATCTTGAACTTTTCCGTTCTCTTGAGAGGGTTGGGTCAGTCCGGGAGCCGGACGATGGGTCCAAAATACGCTTCGTTCCAGCCGGATGAGGAGGTGACTCT
>CAINWE010000177.1 GCA_903854365.1 Oligoflexia bacterium | reverse complement strand
TACAATCCAAGTAGTGGTGCAAAATTCAAACTGATCTAAGCATTTTTATTCACGCACCCGTCATTCCTTGTTCTTTTTAGGGCGCAGCGATTAGTGAGCCATGAAGCCACCGTGCGTGCGACGAAGAACTGACGATCGGCAGATTTTTCCCACACGTTTTCAGCGCCAAAAGTCGAAATATCGAACGGCGACCTTGAGATTCCGAGCATCCCGTAACAAAATAGTAAATAGCTTTACTACAATTTTCGGACCGTGGACGTACTCTTCCTATGGATGGGGAGAGAGTGTCTCCAGAGGTTCATGAGGAAAGGGATGTCCCCGTGAGCGCAAGCAAGAAAACTTATACGCCTGCAAGGGTGGTTTGGTTTAACGACGACAAAGGTTTCGGGTACGCGAAAGACTCGGCGGGAAACCTGATCTTCGTTCACTATTCCTCGATCGTGTCCGACGACGCAAAAGCGCGGCGATCCCTCGAAAAAGATCAAGAGGTTGAGCTTCAATTCACTGACGAGCTGGGTGAGTTGCGCGCAACGAAGGTTCGGGACGCGAGCGGCAATGCGTAACGACAAGAAAAACCCATTTTTCACAAATGTTGGGCTTTTCTCTACGAGCCTCTTTGAGCACCGAGTCCACTCGCGCAAGGACTTCCCGAAGCTAACCGATCCCACGATCCAAAGCCTTTGGCGAGAACTCCGCAAGGTTTGGCTGGATGGTGAGTCGGCGCTAACTTCTTCCAAAGTGAATGAGAGCGACACAGAAAAGGAATTTGTCGATCCGATATTTCGCGCTCTTGGATTCGCCTCAATTACGAAGACAAACTTACTCGGCGGAAGCCGAGATAATCTCAAGTTTCCAGACTATACACTCTTTGCGAACAAGGCAGCGGCAGATGAAGCGCGCCAAGCTGAACAAGACTACAAATTCAAAAATGCCCTTTGCCTCGCGGAAGGCAAGAAGTTCGGATTCCCCCTCAACGAGCTTGATGAAAACGGGCGAACGAAGGCAGAAGTCGGTCTTCCCGCAATTCAGCTTACCGAATACTTGCGGATGGCAGAGGTCGATTGGGGGCTTCTCACTAATGGGAAACAATGGCAAGTCTACTATCGCCGAGGACAATACGCAGCGACAAAATACTTCGAGCTGAACCTGGTTGACCTGCTTTCCCACCCGGAGCCTCGTCGGGAGTTTGCCGTCTTTGCATATCTATTCTCGCCAGAGGCATTCAAGCGTGATGCGTCTGGAAAATGTCGACTCGACTCTCTCTACGAGGATAGTAAGAAGTATGCTTCTGAGGTTGGCGATCCATTTTTCGATGGATGTCGTAGTGCCCTAAAATCTGTTTTCGACTTTTATCAAAAAGAAACTAAGGCGCAAAAGGACCTACATAAATCGCGCCTTGCACACCAGGCATCGTTAATCCTTTTGTTTCGTATTATCGCTATCCGCTACTTGGAAGATCGCGGCGTTCTGCCTACTCAGAGCGGGGAGTACAGGAATGTGTCGCTCGATGTTGTTCGCCTGAAGATCGAACAGGTAATTAAGTCCGGTAAAAACTTTTCAAAATCTAGCCATGAAATTTGGCAACGACTTAGACTCCTATTTCGTGACGTGAATAGCGGAGTGTACGGAATCTATGTCGGTCATAAGGGGTTTGAGTCGGAACTGTTTGAAATTGATTTCGACAAATACTTTTCCGACCACCAAATGAGCGACGCGATGCTTGCTGAAGTAATCGACTCCATTTGTCGTGGTGAGGGAAAAACTGCCGCTCAAATTGACTTCTTTGACCTCGGCGTCGAGAAGATTGGCGACGTATACAACGAGCTTCTCGGCTTACGAATTGTTCAAGACG
>CAINWE010000176.1 GCA_903854365.1 Oligoflexia bacterium | reverse complement strand
GTGGCACCGACTGTAGAAACTTTCTTAAAAATTTTTATTGCATCTAAATACTTCTCTGCCTTAAAGACAGCATCAGCTTGCCGAAAAATCTTCCAACCTTCGGCATTCATCTCTTTCCTCACTTGGTCCAACTGAGCTTGTACTTTTTTCTGCTCCTCGATGGCGTCCAGATCTTTCCTCCAACCCACAACGGCCTCATTATCTGGATCGAGTGCTAAAATCTGAGTGAAAAGATCTCGAGCAGCATCGTATTTTCTTTCTTTCATTTTGACTTTCGTCTCTTCAACCAGTGCGGCTACTCTTTCCTCAAGCTGCTTCTCCTCTTCTGCCTTTCTTTTTTCCTCCGCAATCGACTCAGCTTTTCGCTTACCCTCCTTTGCGTACCGCTGAATCTCCCTAGAGTCCTTATAATCTGTTATAATATTGAAAATTTTTTCAATTTCGAATATCGCCTTGTCATAGTCTCCGTTCTTATAATAATCAAAACCCAAGCTGTGCTGGGATTCGATGAATTTTCTTTGTTCCAAAGGCAATTTCTCAAAACTGATATCCACCGGGGTTCCAGATGCTCTTGCCCCTGGAGAATTCCTTGAAGAATTTTGTGTCATTTTAGTAGATTCAGGTTCACTATCCAAAAACCACCAAATAAACAATCCTCCTATTACTACCCACAAAAACTGGGTTCTTCGGGGCAGAGATGAAAACCGCTGTTGCAAAGTCAGTCTACCCGCCGATTGTGGAGAAGCTAAACCAATGACACTGCCCATCGGCCCGGAAGGTTCCGGAGCCGCAGCTAAGAGTGTTTCTGCGAGAGGTGCGCCTTGAGCCCCCATATCAAATTGAGCTCCGACTCCTTCCAATAATCCCTCGCCAGCGGCGGTGTTTGGAGATGCCTCCGCCTCATCTGTAACCACATCGAAGCTCGCTGCCTGGGCGTCGTAATCCGAATTGATGACCTTAAACTTAAACTGAACGTCACCGATTTGTATCGTATCATCGCCCGTCAGCTCAGCGGCATTGATCGTGACCCCATTCAATATCGTGCCATTCACGGAGTCCAAATCCTTAATCGAGTAGTGAATTCCTGCCCTACGAATCAACGTGTTCTTTCGAGAAGACTTTTTATCCGATAGAACAATGTCACACTCCTGGGCTCGCCCAATGGACACTTCTTCTTGAGTGACTAAAAACTCTTCGTGATTTGCGTCTCCAGGCTTGAAAATGAGCTTCGCCTGTACTTGGGCCATCGAGGTCATTTTAGTCCGATCACCCGAATCGTCCGCCGCAAGACTGCTAGAAGAATCCAAACTGAGGGAATCCCCGTCAGGCGCGCTCTCTTCCTGCGAATCCATCACGAGCGGACCCACCGCTTGATCAACTCCATCGGCCTGAATACCGCCTCCCTCCACTTGAAAATCTGCGTTATCAAGCCTCAAGACAGCAGGGGCATCGATGCTCGGCGTCCCTAGTGCGAGCATCTCTGGCTCCTTTGCTGTTTCCTGAGACATCGGGGGAGCCACCTCGCTCGGAGAAGTCGTAACCGAAACAAGCGGTACATGCGGCGACGAACCTTCCGACTCTAACACCCCGCCGGGCACGCGCTCCACCGGGGCAGAATCAACGATCGAAGAATCCTTCTCAAAAGTTAATGCGATCTCATAGGGCCCTAAACTAATCCGATCTCCCTCTCGCAATATTGCGTGAGTACATTCAATCCCATTCACGCTCATCGGCGCAAATGAACTTCGCTTCTCGACTTCAATCGAGTCCCCAGACCATTTCACCAGTGCGTGACGCCGAGAGATCGAACGATCAGTCAATCGAACATCACACTCTTCGTCCCTCCCTAACCACACTTCATCGACTACCTTAAACTGTCGAGGTCCCAAGCCTGCCTGAGATAGAGTAAGAATCGCGTCACGCCTCATGGTCCAGCAATGCCCCCAGAGTTCGCCAACTTACTTACCTTTTCAAATTGCTCTTTAGCCTCGATAAATGAAGACTCCGTCTGATCTCGATAGAGCAGCCTCATCACGCGATCATAGTGAGACCTCGCCTCCCGCAACTTCCCTGCATCGAGGGCGCGCTTTGCAAAAAACATTTGGGTCTTTACTTCTTCTTTTACTGCAAGAGTGCATTTCTCCAAGTAGAGCTTGGCCATCGGGTGTCCTGGTCTAATTTGAAGAACCGTCTCAAACTGAATCTTCGCACGATTGAAATTTCCATCAAAATACTCGCGCATCCCATCCTTAAACATCAACTCCGCTGTCCTACTCGGCTGGGATGCAGGTAAATAATCTGCTAAATTGGTCGTTTGAGAAGGCACCGTTGCTGTGACTTTTGAAGCGCTCAGGCCAGCGTGAGTCCCCGCTGGCTTGCGATTGCCGCCAGGAACTAAGAGGTAAATTCCCAATCCAATCACAGCATAGATCACTAGTTTACCAGGGTTCCCATCACTCGCTTGCCCAGCGGCGGCCGGAAGACCTGTGAAAGACTGAGCTGCTCCCGGGGAAGCCATCAAGAGGGAAGGGTCGCTATCTGCAGAAATAAACTGTAAGGTCGTACCACCCAACATAAAAACTGTTCCTGACTTCAAAATCAATCTCTTACGCGCTTCACCTTGATACAGAATTCCGCTAGCACTACCCTGATCCTCAATCATCACGCCTTGAGGTGTAACTAAAATTACTGCGTGAGTCCGAGAAGCCTTCAAATCAGAAATGATAATATCGTTTTCATCACCTCGACCGAGGGAGGCACGATCCCCAATGATCACGTAAACAGCTCCTGAATCAGGTCCCTGCACTACCTTCAAACGTCCCCTCTCCGAAGCCTGCCGAGGAATCTGTGCTTGCTTAAATCGTACCGCGCTGCCCATAGGGCTTACTCATTTCGTTCCAAAATCATCAGGAAGCATCGGGGAGCTTGACCTATTCCCCCAAAAGCTGAGACATGAACTTTGTAGGATAGTCCTGAAAAATCATAATCCTCGCTCACGCCCTCACTCCCCGTGGTTACTTTTCCAAGGATCTCGTCAGTAAATAAGCCCAGCGACTGATCCCGCGCAACGTCACTCATTCCCTGCCCAATAGCAGAATCCCTACGAATTCCACTCAGTTCTTCAAAAATTGAATTCAGATGAATAATTCGCTTATCTGGACCGAACGCCACCAAACCGAACTTAGACAAGTTTCCAATCATTTTTAGAGGCGCATCGAGGTCATCTACGGAATGACTCTCACTGGCACCAAGCAAGTTCATAGAACTCATTCCAGAGTCACTTTTCTTTGATATTCTTTGAATAGCGGAATTAATGATCTCCCAAAGAGAATTTAACTCCTCAATCTGATACTCATGAGTAACCTGAGGAAGATCGCCTTTTAAAGCTTTATCCATATCTTCATTCAACTTAACAAAAGGTCTCAGAGTTAATTTATAAAGTAAGACAAAAACAATAAATCCAGCGATTCCAGTCAAGATAAGAGTTTGAAAGTAAATCACGCCCTGCTCACCAAAACCGGGAGTTGCAATAGCACTATCAATAGATACTACTGCCATAGCAGTCACTACATTTTTGCCAAGTGCCGGATTCAATACCTTGATCGGCTCAATCGACACTATCATTCCAGATTCATCATCCACTGTTAATCCAGTTTCACGCCCACTACGAAACAAATTCTTGGCGCGAAATGCTGCAGATGCTTCCGAACCACTGGCAAGGTATTGATTAATCTTAGAGCTTGGAGCGATGATTCGATTATCAAGATCCACAATCACTGCGACTCGAACACCCTCAGCCTGGTCGATTGATCCGATTTCCGTCTTTGTCTCCGCGCCTGAAGCTAAAAAGGCAGCGTTCTGTTCAGCTATTTGCCTCGCCATCAAATGAGCTCGAACCTTAATCTCACGAATTAAGGATGTACGATTGTAGTCTAGAAGCGGATAAACCGAAAGGCCAAGATTACTCGTAATGAGAATAACAAAAAAAGTAAGGCAGACCATTCGCCATTCGCTCTTCGTGATGAGTCCATAAAAAAGAGGCATTAATGAATGCTCAAAAAAGTAGGCCAATTTGCCCTTAATATCCTGGGGCTTATTTTCTCGAATCGAAGCCGAAAAGTCTAAGTTTGGATTTGAATGGCTTTGAGCAATTTGGCCTTTTGAAAATGCCATTGAGCGGCCCTGAGGAACCTGAAGCTTTTGAGCTGCTTTCACCTCTACCAGTTGAAGAACATACTCTCCAACACTCACTCGGTCCCCTGACTTGATGACTTTTGATCGAATTAACCCGCCATTAACAAAAGTACCGTTCGAACTGCCCTCGTCTTTAAGTGTAACAATTGTACCTTCAACTCTAAAAGAACAGTGCTTCTTTGAAACTCGATCCGAAGCCAACACAATAGTATTATCAGATTGACGACCTACGTTGACTACTTCCGTAGACATTCGAAAACTAGTTCCTACATTCGGTCCGGCGACCACTACTAACTTATACATAGAATGTCCCCTACTTCGATGGAAAACCTCTGAATTGCCCCTGCAGGGAGCTCCAAAACATCCGTAGCCCGAAGGTCGGCCACTGGCATAAACCTCCAAGGAAGCAAATCTTTGCGGCGTGAAGTAACCTCGAAAAACCCTTGTTCTTTCCTTCTTAAGAAAATAACGTCTATCGAAAAAAACATAAACCACATATGAATACTATTACACCTTGAAAGTAGAATTCCTTCACCAAAACTGAACTCACGTCTGCCCAATAAACCCTTCGCTCGTAAGAAAAACGTCTTTGCAATTAAACACCGATCTGCAATCTCCAACTGCTCTCTCTGAGAGGTAACTCGCAAGAACGGAGTAGAGTCATTTTTGACCATAGAGAACACCCAAGGCCAAAGGCCCTAAAATCAGGAGCATAATGGCAGGAAAGATGAAGATCACCGTAGGTAACATGAGAGTAGCCGCTGCAGCTGCACCAGCTTTCTCGGCAGCCACGATCCTCTGATTTCGGATCTGGTCCGACTGCTGCTTTAAAATTTTTCCAATCGAGGCCCCCATTTGATCGGCAGAAATGAGAATCGCAACGAAGGAACTCACTTCACTCATATTAGTGCGCGTAGCCATCTCCCGCAAAGCATCCTGACGAGAAGCTCCGACCTTGATTTCCTTGAGTAACTGGCCGAACTCGTCTACCAAGGGACTTGGCTTCGCCTTTTCAACAACTTTGGCAATCGCACCGACAAAATCTAATCCGGCCTCCGTAGAAAGGGCTAGAAGATCAACAATAAACGGCATCGCAACGCGAATCTTTTTTTGCCTCTCAGTGACTTTGCCGTTCAATAGGAGATTAGGAAGAAACCACCCAAGAACCCCAGATCCGATAATGACATAGGCAGAGAGGTCGACCAGCTCAGCTGCCTGGAGGAGGCCCAAAAGAATCGGAACGAAAATGATGAAAATCAGCTTAAAAGCAATAAACTCATCAGCGGTGAACTCATCTTTTACACCGCCTGCGATGAGCTGCCTTCGCCAATGCCTTCTACTTTTCTCCCAAAATGGCCGACCTCGCACCATGGGAACCAGATACTGAAGGTAGAACGGCCGAAGAACCCTGTCAAACGGGAACGACGACTTTTGACCTCGAGAGTCTTCCAGATTTTCTTGAGCGGCTCGTGACTCCTGCTCGGTCATCAGCATCCGGACCATCAAGAATACGGAGAGCCCCAGCAGAAAGTAGGCGAAGTAAATTACGAGCTGACCTCTTTGAATGATGCCCATAAATATCCTGAATCCTCTTTAGTTTTATCGGACTCTCTCTGTATTTTTTGAGCCAAAAACACAATATTGGCCTTTCAGAATAAAATACTGTAGTATTATGGCTCGTTACGAAAAGCGGTGAAATATCATGAGCATGCAAAAGGAAGCGACAGAGGTTGTAGGGGAGTTATTCATCACTGGCCTGAGCGGCTTTGAGGTTGAGAGATCAACGGCCCAGTTTCTCAGGGACGCCAAGATTGGCGGGGTCCTTCTTTTCGCCCATAACTTTGAAAATCCGGCCCAACTTGCTGAATTAAGTAATCAAATTCAAGAGTCAAGCGACGGACTCCCTCTCTGGATGAGCGTTGACCAAGAAGGTGGCAGGGTCCAGCGATTCAAAAAGGGGTTCACCCGAATTCCAGAAGCAGTAGTCATCGGAGCTACTCAATCACCCCAATTGGCGTTTGAAGTATCAAAACTGATCGCGAGCGAGCTTCGAGCCGTAGGCATCAATCTAAATTTCGCTCCAGTAGCCGATGTAGCGACCAATCCCAAGAATCCAGTCATCGGTAATCGTGCCTTTGGATCGAAGCCTGATCTGGTCGCGCAAATGGTAAGTGCGTTTGTCCGAGGACACCTCGTCCAAGGCGTTCAACCTTGCCTGAAGCACTTTCCTGGACACGGTGACACGAGCACGGACTCTCATTTTGCCTTACCTAAGATCGAGACATCGCTTGAGGTCCTAAAAAGCCGAGAGTTTATACCGTTCGTAAAGGGGTTTAGGTCAAAGTGCTCGCTCGTCATGAGCGCCCACATTTTAAATCCCCCACTCGACCCACACTGGCCCGCAACGCTATCGAGTCGAATTCTTAAGGAAATTCTTAGAGAAGAGCTGGGATACTCCGGTATCATTGTCAGTGATGACATGGAGATGAAAGCCATGACCGACCACTTCGGCGCCAAGGAAGCCCCAGTGCGAGCACTCGAGGCAGGATGCAATCTGATTATTTACCGAACCGAGGCAGCATGCCGCGTTGCCTACGAAGGCGTGATGCAAGCACTTGAGAATCACAAACTGAATCCCGAAGTAGTCCTTAACTCGGCGCAGCGTGTGCGAGAGCTCAAAAAGAAGGTACTACCAAAATATCAGCCTGTGGTCATTGCTGATATTGGTCAACATCTCAACCTTCCTGAATACCAGACCATTATTGAAAAAATCGACTCGAAGACTCGAACATTGCACCCGAATTAAAAACCAGAGTACTCTCGATAGAGTCCAAAAACATCTCGAAGCGCGTCCGAAATTTCCCCTAAGGTTGCTCCTGCTTTAACTGCAGACAGAATCAACGCCTGTAAATTTTCCCCACCCCGGGCACCGTCCGAAAGTGTTCGCATGGCGTCTTGAGTTGCCGCTTGGGATCTCTTGGACCGATAGGAACGTGCGCGCTCGACAGAAGAAGCCTCGAGTTCCGGCGCAATCTTTAATGTCTCAAGAGGCGGAGTCCCGCCTTGCCCAGAATCTTTAAAGCAATTGACCCCGACTACCCTAATCTCTCCGCTATCAATGCGCTTTTGATCTGCGTAAGCAGCATTCGAAATTTCATTCTGGATATAGCCAGTTTTAATACAAGAGATCGTACCACCACGACGCTCGATTTCTTGAAGATAGTCGAAAGTTTGCCTCTCTAGTTCATCCGTCAAGGATTCGATAAACCAGCTCCCGCCCAATGGATCAACTACCTGGGATACATTACTTTCAAAAGCGATTACTTGTTGAGTACGTAGGGCCAACCGGGCAGAAGCTTCAGTCGGCAGAGCTAAGGCCTCATCCAAAGAATTTGTATGCAATGACTGGGTACCCCCTAAGACGGCCGCCAATGCCTGAAGCGTCACTCGGGCTACATTATTCTGGGGTTGCTGAGCAGTCAAAGTCGAGCCAGCCGTCTGGGCGTGAAAGCGCAACATACAAGATCTGGGACTCTTTGAGCCAAACTTCTCTTTCATAATTCTTGCCCAAATCCTGCGGGCGGCACGAAACTTTGCGATTTCCTCAAAAAAATCGTTATGTACATTAAAAAAGAAAGAAAGTTGACCAGCAAATTGGTCCACCGATAGGCCCCGACTTACTGCCGCTTCTGTATAGGCGATCGCGTTCGCAAAAGTAAAAGCCAGCTCTTGAACGGCGCTCGCGCCAGCTTCGCGAATATGATAGCCTGAAATACTAATGGGGTTCCACTTAGGAGTATGTTCTGCGCACCAAGCAAACATATCAGTCGTCAACCTGAGCGTCCCCTCAGCGGGGTAGATATAGTTCCCACGAGCGACATATTCCTTTAATACATCGTTTTGTACGGTTCCCCGAAGATCTGCTAAATGAACACCCTGCTCCTCTGCTATAGCCACATAAAAAGCTAAAAGAATATTCGACGTGGCATTAATTGTCATCGAGGTCGAGACTTGAGAGAGTTGAATTCCGCGAAATAATAATCTCATGTCGTCCAAATGCGAGATAGAAACACCTACCTTACCCACTTCGCCCTTCGCACGAGGATGATCCGGGTCGAGCCCGAGCTGGGTCGGCAGGTCAAATGCGACAGACAGACCCGTCGTTCCCTGGGACAGCAAGTAGTGGTAACGCTGGTTTGACTCCTCGGCAGTCCCGAAACCCGCATACTGCCGCATCGTCCAGAGCCGTCCCCGATACATGTCTTTTTGTACGCCCCGTGTATACGGAAATTGGCCAGGACTCCCCACACGATCTCCGGTAAGCGGGGCTTCCTTCGGACCGTAGGTCACCTGGACAGGAATCCCAGATCGAGTATATCGATTGCCCTCTGCTTCTGGGGTTGCAACTTGGAAGTCCTTTGCTTGTACTTTTTTCATAAAATACTCGTCGATAAATCCAGCACTACTCAACCCAGAGGATCAATTTTCAAAAGCTCTGCACCGGTCTCAACAGCCTGCCCCTCAGTCACCTGAATTTGAGTGATCCTGCCCGAAGCAGGAGCCCTGATCTCGTTTTCCATTTTCATAGCTTCCATCACCATGAGTGGCTGATCTTTCTCTACCACCTGCTCGGCCCGAACTAGAATACGAATCATTTTACCCGGCATTTGAGCTCTCAAACGAGTCGTCTTGGGCTGGGTGATACGAGTAGCACTGCGTACAGACGCCTCACCGAGCGAAACCACTATCCTATTCCATTCGGAATGAAAATTTCGCTGCACAATCGAATAAACTCTTTGACCCGAGTCATCTACTGCAGCAGTCAAATCAAAGCCACACAACCCTTTTTCGGTCTGAATCCAAATTCCTTGTTGATCTAACGACCAGTCAACCTTAACCTCGCCGTGGCCATCGATGCTCACCTTTGCAGAACCCTTTGGTCCTCGCGGTACAGAATCCCAATGAAGCTTCCACTTACCGACTTGAGATTTCAATGAACTCACTCACGCACCCCTTCTCGTCTCGCTGTCAACAGCCAAGGACTCAGTCCCTCAGCTCCTTTGACCTGCCCATCATTTGTAGATGCATCTCGCAAAAGTTGAGCAAGACAAACACTCACAGCAGCCTCCCAAGTCAAAGCATCTCCATCCCTAGCATGACTTCCATCTCCTTCAAGTTGGGTCAGCTCAGGATGCCTTGCGATCAAATCGGTCGTGGTATCTCCTCCACGAACAGCAGAATTTCTCACCAATCGTTTAAGAAAACCTAAATTGGTCCGTAACGAACCTTGCACTAACCCATCTACTCGACGAGGTGGCTGCACGTGAGTTTCATCCAACGCAACCTGGAGTCGCCGGAGCGCCTGTTCCCGAGTCCCACCCCAAACTGATATTTTTGCTATCATAGGATCATAGTGCAGACTAACCTCACCCGGCCCAGTAAAGGCGGAATCGGCCCTGACAAACGCTCCCTCCGGCATCCGAATACTGCCCAAGGGACCCGGAGCAGGAAGAAATGAATGAGGATCTTCAGCATAGAGCCTCACCTCAATCGCACTGCCTCGACGCTCTGGCATTTTAGGCAATACCCAGCTACCCGAAGCAAGAAGTAACTGCCATTCCACGAGATCAACGCCAGTCACCCACTCAGTGACAGGATGCTCCACCTGTAAGCGAGTATTCATTTCTAGAAAATAAAAATTCCCCTGGCCGTCGACGATAAACTCAAATGTACCGGCGCTCGCATATTTCACAGCCTGAGTCACACGCACGGCGGCTTCATACATAGACTCCCGTGTTTTTGGAAATCGATCTAAAATGGGCGCTGGAGACTCCTCCCAAACCTTCTGATGCCTCCGTTGAATCGAACACTCGCGCTCTCCCAAATGAATTGCGCCGCCCCGGCCATCTCCAAACACTTGGATCTCAACGTGATGAGGTTCCAAAATTAATTTCTCAACATACATCGAGCCGTCGCCGAACGCCCCCAATGCCTCTCGCGAAGCTCCTTCAAAGGCTGCGCTCATTTCGAGATCTGAGTCAACCCGCCGCATTCCTTTGCCGCCCCCCCCAGCAGTCGCCTTCAGTAACACAGGATAGCCAATTTCCCGGGCAAATACCTTAGCTTCCTCAGCGTTCGCCACTGCCCCTGGGCTTCCGGGGACCCTTGGCACATTCAGTCGATCTACTGTAGCACGGGCCTGAATTTTATCCCCCATCAGTCTCATGCTTTCCGCAGAAGGCCCTACAAAGGTCAACCCAGCTTTCTCGCAGGCTTCCACAAAATGGGGCCGCTCGCTCAAAAACCCGTACCCCGGATGAACGTATTTAGCGCCACCTTTTCGAGCAGCCTCGATCACTCGCTCCACATTGAGATAGCTTTCCTTAGGAGATGCTGGCCCAACGCAGTACGATTGATCACAGTATCTCAGATGTTCTGCAAACTGGTCGACCTCAGAGTAGATTCCGACTACCGGAAAACCTAAAGCACGACAGGTTCGTGCTACACGAATCGCAATTTCTCCACGATTTGCAATTAGAACTGGTGACTTAATCATAAAGGAATATTCCCATGTTTACGTGAAGGCCCACGCTCTCGTTTACCGGATAGTATCTTTAAACTCTGAACCAGCACTCGGCGTGTATCTTCGGGAAGAATAATCGCATCTACATACCCAAGCTCTGCGGCTTTATAGGGATTTGCAAACTTCTCTCGATAGGCCTCTGTCAATTGAAGTCTTGCATCGAGCAACTTTCCCTGTTGCTCTGCTTTTTGGAGCTCCTGCCGATAAAGAATATTAATCGCTCCCTCAGGACCCATGACCGCGATTTCAGCCGTGGGATAGGCAAAATTAAAGTCAGATCGAATGTGCTTAGAAGACATCACGTCATAGGCTCCGCCATATGCTTTTCGAGTAATAACTGCAATCTTTGGCACGGTCGCCTCAGCGAATGCATAGAGCAATTTAGCACCATGCTTGATAATCCCTCCGTACTCCTGAGCAGTTCCCGGCAAAAAGCCGGGCACATCAACGAAGGTCATTAAAGGAATATTGAAGGAGTCACAAAAACGCACAAATCTCGCCGCTTTCAGGGACGCTTCAATATCGAGACATCCTGCCAAATAATTGGGCTGATTCCCAACAACTCCTACCGTTTGACCAGCTAATCGAGCAAACCCAACGACAATGTTTTTCGCGAAGGCAGCTTGAACTTCTAGCAGATTTCCATCGTCAAATACGTCGTTCACAATACTACGAATATCATATGGCTTATTCGGACTATCAGGCAACACCCGGGCAATCTTACTGCAATCTCGATCAGGCGGGTCCGCCAATGGTCCTAATACAATCGGAGGAGAGTTCAAATTATTATTTGGCAAAAACGCGACTAACTCGCGCACAGCTTGTAAACAAGTCTGCTCTGAAGAATGAACAAAATGACACACTCCGCTTTTCTCGGAATGGGTCGCAGCGCCTCCCAGACTCTCTTTTGATACATCCTCGTGAGTCACGGTCTTGATCACATCAGGACCGGTCACAAACATGTAAGAGGAGTCTTCGACCATAAAAATAAAATCAGTGATAGCCGGACTGTAAACAGCGCCTCCAGCACAAGGACCTAAGATCACACTAATCTGAGGAATCACCCCACTACACTGAACGTTTCGCCAAAAAATCTCAGCATACCCGCCCAGACTCTCGACACCCTCTTGAATTCGAGCTCCTCCGGAGTCATTCAGACCAATTATCGGACTTCCTGTTTTGAGCGCCATGTCCATTACTTTACAAATTTTTTCAGCATGCGCACGCGACAGACTGCCGCCAAAAACCGTGAAATCTTGAGAGAAGATGAAAACAGTTCTTCCACTAATCGTGCCGCACCCAGTCACGACGCCATCACCCAAAATCTTTTGATTTTCCATACCGAAGTCGGAACACCGATGGGTGACAAAGGGATCTAATTCCGTAAAAGATCCGGGATCTAAAAGTAGGTCAATTCTCTCGCGGGCAGAACGCTTTCCGGCGGCATGCTGTTTGGCTATTCGCTCAGCACCTCCGCCTGCCTCTGCCTTCCTTTTGCGATTTTCTAGTTCTTGAATTTTTTCAGAATAAGACATAACGAGACCTTTTTACAGGTCACAGAATCATGGTGATGACGCACGGTCAAGAGTGAAATCAATACCTCCGACTCCATTGCAAGGATGCCGAAGCCGAGCCCCTATTGAACTCAGAACTTTCAACTCCCGCCTGAATGCTCCAATTCTTGCCCAGTCTTTGTTGCACTTCGACAAGTGCAGACTCCCTAATATTAGATCCCAAATTCAACGATGTACCTTCCGCAAGTTTGAGCTTAGCGGAAATGACCCGTGTCATTGGATCGTAAGCCAAACTCTGAATGGGAGTCGAGGCCAACGCATAGAGTGATGCCAACCCGAGAGCCTGATCGGCAATCGCTGCCCTCGTATTACCCACTGAGGAAGTCTCGATCGAGCTCAGCTCGTCAAGCGGACGACCAAAAAGGAGCACAGAAAGAATTTGACTCTCAGGCAGGGCCGGCTCACTCAGGAGATGAACCTGAGGTCGCTCGAGGGTCGCCCCCAACTGAATGTTGATTTTATAATCCGCGTAGCTCGTTTGCATGGATCCAAAGATCAAACTCGACGATAAGGGATCTCGAAATGTCAAATGCAGGGATTCGACCTGAGCTTTTCTATGAAAGACCTCAATAGGAAACGACACTACGCGCACGCTCCCTGAAAGCGGTGCAGCGTCCGAAAAATGAATTTGAAAAAAAACTGGAACCTTCTGCTTGGAAAAATTGGTCAATACGAATGCGGGATGCCCCGTCTCCGTAGCCACTGAAATCCTGTAATGAAATCTTGCCTTCTGCTGTGAGGAACGTGGAGGCCACACATCATAAAACCGATGATCTGCAATCAATCGTGGGGGCTTAGCCCAATCTAAACGAGGAATTTCAACTTGAACGCGGGTCAATCGAACATCCAATCCAAGAAGATAATCTGGATGCTGCAACAGATTCGTGAACATCAAATATCCCCGACCACCACACTTGAGAACCTGGGTGGAAGAATGCAACTGTGTACTCAAATGAAAAGGAAAACTTCCTGTTTTCCAGTCAGCTTCGCCATCGAGATCGAATAATATTCTACCTTTGAATACATTGAAGGGAGCTGGAATCGCCCAAGGTCCCCTCTTAAAATTTTCAATCCATCTTTGAAATTCAGGAATTTCAATTCTCAACGAGGAATTACTCCTGAATCGCCATTGGGTAATCGCCTCGCCCAAGACACCCGAATCAAGCTTAACCTGGATTCGCCCCCCCGCTTGCACAAGACGACTGCGAATCGGGTCTAAGCTCAACTGGGCTTCACCTGAAAACTTTGTCTCAAAGTGAGGAAAGTAATCTGATGAACTTAGACGAAGATTCAAAGTACCCAAAATTAGATTTGGGATTCTCCGATAATCATCGTAGGGCACTGGCTTAAGATGCGCTTGAATTGGACAGAATAGCTTGAATTCACCGAAGTACCTAACACTCCAGGACTCGCGAATCGGCATTCGATTTAGAAAAAATCGACAATTTTTCGTTTGCAAACTGGGTATACCCGGAATCCATCGATCCAGACGAGCCTCCACTCCTCCAGCCCACCTGTGATGCTCAAGTCCACCGTGTATCTTTGCAAACGCGACTCCCTGAAAGGCTTTTCGCTGGTATCTCACACTCAGGTCATAAGCTAACCGCGGGCTCTCAAATGAAAACCGTTCTAATTGGATGTCCCCATGAAATCGAACGAAAGACTGATCGGGCAATCGAGCATCCCCGCGCAGGCGCGTGAAACCGGGCCGATCAGACCCCTCCTCTAAATCAACGTGGCCTTCCACGGTTCCTTTACTGGTGGTCAATGTCCAGTTTAAATTATTCAGCAAAATAGGCTTGAACTCAGAAAAACGAAGTTTCAGTGTCGAGATGTCAATGGCGAGCCGTCCCGTCAACTGGTCTGCACACCCCTTCCAATGCAAATCCGGCAATTCTACGCAGAACATTTTGGCGTCAACACTAATCCTCTTTTTCAAAAAACCAATCGACTCAAAAGCAAAACGAAACGACGCCCAATCCACTTTCACTTGAGATTTTTGTAGCGCCCGAACGGCCCATCTCAAGGTCGTTTGATTTAAGATCAGCTGTGGCCAAGCAAAAACAGCGCTCAGCAAAAGCAGGACAAGGAATCCGATCCCCCCTATGAATTGGAAAACTTGGCGTGCCTTCATGATACTCATCCGCTGAGATGCAATATGCGTTCTGGCACTGAGAGACTCAATCCGGCTGCCTTTAAAATTCTTCTCCCAAACTGAAATAGATCTGCCAGTGCCTTGCAACCCAATCGCCAAAGCCGTGAGCCACTGTAACCCTGAGAGCACCCACGGGCGAAGCCCACCTTAAACCCAAGCCCGGTGCCCAATAATAGGGCGAGTCTAGAGCAAGACTTTGACTACCCAGCCTACCAAAATCAAAAAACACAAAGGGATCCACCCCATAAGGAATGACACCTCCAAGCCTAGCCTCGACCCCCAAATAAAGAGAACTCAACCCGCCACCCTTTCCGTTCTCTGAGATCTCCAGCCGGCCAAATCCCCTTAGATCCCGAGAGCCACCCAAATACTGAAGAAGGTTTGCTGGAAGATCCGGCAAACTATTGGAGAGTCGCGGCACAAAAACCGTGGCCGCAGCCCCGCGGACCCCAATCACCCAAAGAGGTGGCTCAAAGCCAAACAGATTCCAAAGCCACTCGCCGCTCAAAAAATATCGCTGGGTGGTCTGCCCGGAAAAAATGCTCCGATGACTCAAGTCGATCATAAAATCCAGACGATACCCAGCCTGAGGATGTTCTGCATAAAGCTCAAAATCATGACTCTTCAGTCCAATCCTACCCTCCAAGGAAAGTAGCTGAGTCTCAGCGGCTCCCCAACCCCTTAAAGTTTTTGAGAGCTCCAATACCGGCCCTACGAAATACGTCCATCCAAGTCCGCTTGAATCCCGAGTAATCGACCACCCCAATTGCGCAGTCACCTCCAGATTTTCAAACTGCGCCTCACTCCGATGAGTCACGCTGAGTTGGGGAGCTAAAAACGCACGATTCACTTGAAAATCGTAATAAAGCTTCATCGAAGCAATCACCGACTGCTTTCTTGCTGAACCCAAAGCAGAAAAATCTAACAAGGACCCCAATTTGCCTAGCCGTGCATTCCGCCAAGAAAATGCCCCTAGTACCAATCCTTCGGTATTCAGCCCTAGACGTCCCATCACCAACCGAGAAGATCCTGGAATGACAGTCTGTTCAATCGGACCGGGACAAGGAACTGAGAATCTAGCATTCTCGACTAGGCCACTCGCGAGAACTCGACTTTCCGTAATACTGAGCAGTCCGCCATCGAAAATATCAGCAGGCCCGAATGCGTCATATCTGCGAAGTATTTGATCGACCGATCCTGGAATGGGATCCTGGGTGATTCGACCAAAGGTACTCATCGCACCTTTTTTAATTCTCAGTACGACATCTCCGGACTCGGTATTTGCCTCGGCAATCACCCAAGGACACGGATAACCCACTTTCTTCAAACTCTCTGCTGCCCATCTTTCAAGTTCGTTCAAGACCTCAGACGTCACAGGATGCCCGAGCACGTTTCTCTTCCTGCGAAGATTGACCCATTCTTCTCCATCTTCCAACTTCACCGACTTCAATAATGTCTTGCTGCCTAAGCGAACCCAAAGATGATCTTTGGATTCAACTCTCTCGAAGACTGAATGATGATAACCGCGCTCTTGAAGGAAAATTTTAAGGTGATACGCTGCCTGGGAAAGCGGGATATTGCGCCAAGGGCGGTCACCTTCTCCTTCCCTTGCTTGAAGGGCAGGATCCGGATCACCGCATACCAACCGTTTTTCGACCCCGGACAGCGCAGGCTCAATTTTCTCTGAGAGGTCTATTTTTGAGCACAGCGGTACTTGCGGGAGCGGCACTCCCCGATTCGAGCCTAAAACGGCACTCTCAGCGCGTATTGAGTCGCTCAGAAGAATGAAAGTTAGGCAACCTCCCAAAATGATGCGCAATCGCCCTGAGCTTCGTCCGACACAAAACATGGGCGTGGGACCTATGCAAATAAGATGACAACACCAACAGATCTTTAAAAATGTCTGGCGAAAAACTCCGCAGATGAACCTTAAGCTGCTTGCCCACCTCGTGGGATTTTACGCTTGTCCAAGCGATACTTTTCGACTTTCATAATCAGTCCAGCTCGAGAAATGCCGAGCTCTTTAGCTAAACGACTCTTATTCCAGTTCGTGCGCCTCAGACCTTCACGAATCATAGATTTCTCCAACTCTTCCAAAGAATCTTTCAATTTTCCTGCTACCCGAGTGCCTTGGATTTTAGCAGTCTCTCCAAAGTCCCTAATTCTCGCAGAAAGAAGCTCTACAGGAATATTTTTATCTTCCCCGGTGAGAACGATAAGTCGCTCAACCTCATTTTCTAATTCACGGATATTACCAGGCCATGGATAATCAAAGATTCTCTCCATAGTTCTCTTTGCGAAATTTTTTGGAGCAACGCTCTTCTCCTTACAGCCTCGATCGAGAAAATGCTCTAGTAATATTGGAATATCTTCTTTCCGATCACGAAGTGGTGGAACTACCAAGTTAATCACGTTGATTCGATAATAGAGGTCCTCTCTAAAAATTTGATCCTCAATCATTTCTTTCAAATCTTTATTCGTTGCAGCTACCACTCTGACATCGACTTTTCTTTGTTCGGTGCTACCGACAGGAGTCAAGGTCCCCTCTTGTAGGACTCGAAGCAACTTTACCTGCATTGAAAGTGGCATATCGCCAATTTCATC